>CAVBOS010000018.1:0-17000 GCA_963597005.1 Lachnospiraceae bacterium | reverse complement strand
CAGTATAATCAGAATGCTTACAGACAGAGCTCTTATACATGGGGACAGCAAACGCCTCCGGCACAGCCGATGTACCAGAACACACAAAGTCCTGCACATGCGGCTAAGCCTAAACAGAAAAAGCAGAAGAACGGCACTCCGTTCGGAGTTAAAGTTCTCGCACTTTTGCTTTGTTGCTTGATTTCCGCAGGTGCTTCGGTCGGAGTTATGACAGCTCTTATCAAGGGCGGTTATATCGGAACGAACAATTCTTCTTCGTCATCCGACAGTGCGGCTTACACAATTACAAAGATAATCGATAATTCACAAAGCAGTGACGACACAACGACAAGTACTGACGGTGTTCTCACAAGACAGGAGATAGCTCAAAAGCTTATTCCTTCTGTTGTATGTGTTCAGAATTATCAGGTATCGGAAAATAACTATTCCGATTATTTCTCCAATTACTTTGGCTACGGCTACGGTTCTGACGGATCAAACGGAAACAACTCTGATGATTCGAGCACTGAGGTCGATCCTACAGCCGAGGGCTCGGGAATCATCATTTCCGAGGACGGCTACATCGCAACAAATGCTCATGTTGTAGACGGCGCAACATCACTTAAGGTTCTTACAAGTGACGGAACAAGCTACGAGGCTACACTCATAGGCTCTGATGAGGTTTCTGACCTTGCTGTTCTTAAGATTGATGCGACAGGTCTCACAGCCGCAGAGTTCGGTTCTGCCGATGATCTTTCAGTCGGCGATCAGGTTATCGCAATCGGTAACCCGGGCGGTTCCGCTCTTGCTTCATCTGTAACAGTCGGTTATGTATCTGCTCTTAACAGAGAGATTACAACAGAGTCAGGCTACACCATGTATTGCATTCAGACTGATGCAGCTATCAACCCCGGTAACTCAGGCGGCGCACTTGTGAACCAGTACGGTCAGGTTGTCGGTATCAATTCCTCTAAGATTGTATCGACAGGCTATGAGGGACTTGGATTTGCTATTCCGTCCGATACTGCACAGCCGATACTTACAAGCCTTATTAACTACGGTTATGTTAAGGATAGAGCAGCACTTGGTGTCAGCGGTACTTACATCGACTCCATGACAGCTCAGTGGTACGGACTTTCCTCAGGTATGTATGTTGCTTCGGTAAATTCCGATGAGGCAACCAGCGCAGGACTTGAGAAGGGCGACGTTATCACAAGCATCGACGGCACAGCCGTTACATCTTCGACAACGATTACTTCAGTTGTTACCCAGAAGAAACCGGGCGATACGGTCACACTTAAGGTCGACAGAGCTTTAACAGGCGAGAAGGACATCGAAATTACTGTTACACTCAGTCAGCATGTGGAGGACACAGATTCTTCAAGCAGCACTGACGGTAATAATTCAAATAACAACGATTCAAACGGACAAAATAACGGAAACGGAAACAATGCTAAGGGCTGATCCGTGACCGTGATTGGCTTGAAGCCAATACATAATTACGCGTATGAGTCTTTTTCATAAATCTCCTTTTTCAAGCAAAACGGCGGAGCGAATGCTCCGTCGTTTTGCATTCTCCGAAAATGTTTTACATAGTATTTAATATGTGGTAGAATTAAATAAATATTAAGAATATCAACTTGAAATGAGGTATAAATAATGGTGAAGATTTCAAAAAGAATAGAGGAACTCCGCACGGAAAAGGGCGTCAGCCGTTTTACACTTTGTCAGGAATTAGGTTTTCCTAAAATGACTATCGATAAATTTGAGGCGGGCAAGCTCACGCCGACTAAGGCACAGCAGGAAAAGCTTGCAGAGTATTTCGGTGTTACGGTCGGCTATCTTTGCGGCGAGGACGACTCAATGTCAAGATGGATTTCCGAGGCTGAAAAGGAAGAGAGACAGGCTCAAAGACCGGTTCGCACCAAGACGGTGAAGCAGCAGAGTGAAACCCAGTCAAATTCAGGCTCGATGATGGACGCTTTTACTAAGTCCGACCTTTTTACAAAGGCAGTTCTTGAGGTGCTTAAGTCCGATGAGGGTCAGGCTCTTATCAGAAAAGCTATGGGCAAAAAGTAATTTTGTTGAATAAAAAAGAGAGTGAGGATGCGTTTGTGTTCTCACTTTTTTTCTTTTTGGAAAAATAACACGGAAAATGAAATTTTTGTATCCGATTTTTTCATTTTGAAGTAGAACTTTATGTAAATATGTGGTATGATAACGATATTGTCAGCGCAAAATAAAATTTATTCTGAAAGGATTTAAATTTATGGAAAATAAAGAAAGAATTTTGAAGCTTCTTGAAAACGACGCCACACTTACAGCGGCACAGGTTGCCGTTATGCTCGATGAGGACGAGAACGAGGTAGCGAAGGCGATTAAGGAATATGAGAAAAACGGGATAATTAACGGTTACAAGACACTTATCAACTGGGACAGAACATCTATCCAGAAGGCTTCCGCTCTGATTGAGCTCAAGGTCACACCGCAGAGAAATACAGGCTTCGATGAGATTGCCGCAAGAATTATGAGCTTCCCCGAGGTTGAGTCCGTCTACCTTATGTCGGGCGGATTTGACTTGGCAGTGCTCGTTAATGCGAAATCTATGCAGGATATTGCCATGTTTGTTGCAAAAAGACTTGCGCCTATCGGCGGTATTCTTTCAACGGCTACACACTTTGTACTCACAAGGTATAAGGATGCCGGTGCTATTTATGACAAAGAGCACGAAGAAATTGATGAGAGAGGAAGCAACTTAATTGATTGATTATACTAAAAAGCTGAACAACACGATTCAGAAGGTAAAGCCGTCAGGCATCAGAAAATTCTTTGATATTGCAAACGAGCTTGATGATGTCATTTCACTTTCGGTCGGTGAGCCGGATTTTTATACTCCGTGGCACATTCGTGAGGAGGGTATTTATACTCTCGAAAAGGGAAGAACCCGCTATACTCCAAACCGTGGTTTCATCAAACTTCGTGAGCAGATTTCCGCATTTCTGTCGAGAAAATATCAGCTTGATTACAACCCCGAGAATGAGGTTTTGGTTACGGTCGGCGGCAGTGAAGCAATTGACCTTGCTGTAAGAACACTTATAAACCCCGGTGAGGAAGTGCTCATTCCCGAGCCGAGCTTTGTTTGTTATGTGCCGATTACCCAGATGTCGGGCGGTGTGCCTGTCATCATCACAACTAAAGCAGAGAATAAATTTAAGCTTACCGCAAAAGATCTCGAAGAGCATATCACCGATAAGACGAAAATGCTCATCTTGCCGTTCCCAAATAATCCCACAGGCGGTGTTATGAGAAAATCTGACCTTGAGGAAATTGCCGAGGTCATTATCAAGCATGATTTGATTGTACTTTCAGACGAGATTTATTCAGAACTCACATACGGCAAGGAAAAGCATGTTTCCATCGCTTCTATTGAGGGCATGCGTGAGAGAACAATCGTTATCAACGGATTCTCAAAGTCATATTCAATGACTGGCTGGAGACTCGGCTATGCCGTAGGCCCTAAGGAGATTATCACGCCTATGACAAAGCTTCATCAGTTTGGTATCATGAGCGCACCGACTATGTCTCAGTATGCCGCTATCGAGGCACTCGAGAACGGTGACGAGGATATTGTTACCATGCGTGAGCAGTACGATATGAGAAGAAGACTTATCGTTGACGGACTTAACAAGCTCGGACTTACATGCTTTGAGCCAGAGGGAGCTTTCTACGTTTTCCCGTCAATTAAGTCAACGGGTCTTTCGTCACAGGAATTCTGTGAAAGACTGATTTACTCTAAGCGTGTTGCTGTAGTACCCGGTGACGCATTCGGTGAATGCGGCGAGGGTTATGTCAGAATTTCCTATTGCTATTCCACTCAGCATATTATCGAGGCTCTCGAGAGAATGGGAGAGTTTATAAAGGAACTTAAGAATGACTGAGCTTCGAAAACGTGTGTATGTAGATAAATGTGAAGTATACGATCCGAAAAAAATCGAGAGTATTCTCGAGAAAAGATTTAAGGAACTTCACATAGACGAGAAAATCAAAGCGGGAATGACTGTTGTCGTCAAACCCAATCTGATTATGAAAGCTACTCCCGAAGCCGCCGCAACAACTCACCCCGAGGTTCTGGCGGCTGTCGGAAGAATAGTGAAAAAGCTTGGAGCAAAGGTGCTCATAGCTGAGAGCAGCGGAGGACTTTACACCGAGCAGACAATTAAAATGATAACAAAGGGCTGTGGCATTGCCGATGTGGCTGAGCGTGACGGATTTGAAATAAATCTTGACACAGGCTACACGGCAGTGGAATTGCCACACGGCAAAATCTGCCGAACTCTCAATGTTATCAATCCTTATGTCAAGGCGGATTTTATTATTGATATCGCAAAGCTGAAAACTCACTGCATGACGCAGTTCAGCGGTGCGACAAAGAACCTTTTCGGAACCGTGCCGGGACTAATGAAGCCCGAGCTTCACTTCCGCTATCCCGAGATAAACGATTTCTCGAGTATGCTTATAGATTTGGCAGAGTATATTAAGCCTGATTTATGTATTATCGACGGAATTGACGCTATGGAGGGTGACGGCCCGACAGGCGGACAGAAAAGGCATATGGGAGTACTTTTTACGGGACTTTCTCCTTATAGTGTTGACATAGCCGCAAGCACTGCTATCGGAATTAAACCGATGAATGTGCGTATGCTTTTTGAGGCTAATTCAAGAGGTCTTTGTCCAAAAACGGCGGATGAACTGCAAATTGTCGGTGAACCGATTAAAAGCATAAAAGCAGAATTCAAGATGCCGAAGACAAAGAATGTCGATTTTGCTAAGTTTCTGCCGAAATTTATGCAGCCGATTGTCAAGAAGATTACCACGCCGAAGCCGAAAATCCAGACTAAGAATTGTGTAGGCTGCGGGAAATGCGCTGAAAGCTGCCCACAGCACACAATAAAAATTATCGACCATAAGGCTCATATTAACTACGATAACTGCATAAAATGCTTTTGCTGTCATGAGATGTGCCCTAAGCACGTCATAGATGTAAAGCGTTTTTCGCTGTTTAACTTATGACGGAGGAGTAAAATGATAGTCAAAGCAAATGCCAAGATAAACCTGACTCTCGACATCACGGGAGTGAGAGAGGACGGCTACCATGATCTCAGTAGTGTTATGCAGTCGATTGCTCTAGCCGATACTCTTGAAATAACAGAGCGTGAGGACGGAGAAATAAAGCTTTATTGCGATAAGGAAGGAATTCCGACCGATTCGAGAAACACTGTCTATAAAGCGGCAGAAAGACTTTTGAAATTCGCTCAAATTCAAAATGGTGTTAATATCACGATAAATAAGCTCATACCGTCTGAGGCGGGAATGGGCGGCGGAAGTGCCGATGCGGCGGCAACGCTTGCGGCACTTAAGGTTCTTTATAAGATTGATATTTCTGATGAAGAATTATATAAAATTGCTGCTTCTGTCGGAGCGGATGTGCCGTTCTGTTTGCATGGCGGCACATGTCTTTGCGAGGGAATAGGCGAAAAAATGACCGAAGTGGGTACTATGCCGAGATGCACAATCGTTGTTTGCAAGCCGCCTGTCGGAGTTTCTACGGGAAAAGCTTATTCCGAGACTGACAAAAATCCGCAGAAACTTTTCGGCAAAACAGAAAAGCTTTGCGAAATTTTAAATTCTAAAAATAAAAATCTTACTGATGTTTGCGCACAAATCTCAAACCGCTTTGACGAGGTGCTTGAGATTGACGAGGTACAGCAAATCAAGAGAAAAATGCTTGAAACGGGTGCGGTTGCCGCTTGTATGACGGGTTCCGGCTCTGCGGTGTTCGGTATATATGACGAAAACTCAAAAACGAGTGAAATAGCCGACAGCTTAAATGCGTTCGGAGAGGTATTTGTCACCGAACCGTGTGAATGTGTAAATTTCATCGAAAATTTATAAATTTTCTGTATCCTAGTAAATTTTTGACCTAGGATACAGAAATTTTTTATATCTTAAAAATTTTTAAGAAAGTTTACAGTTTGTAAATATTTAGTTTCATTTTGTTTCTGAATTCTGTATACCACAAAATGGGCTGTTTAATGCGAAAATGTATACTATATAATTTATTGCCTATTAGTACGCTCTGTTTTAAAGGTTAAAAGTGAAGCCAAAAAAATCTAAAAATATTTTTCAAAAAAGTGTTGACAAATTTATAAACAGGGTATATACTATAGTCACAGTGAGGGAGACAAAAGAAAACAAACAAAAAGTTCCCAAACTTTTAACAATTTGAGTACGCGTTGTGAAAAATCCACACCTTATATAAACAGAAAACCTGCCTTTCGGTGGGTTTTCTGTTTTTTATCAATTTCTTCATTTTGCTTGAAATATTCGACTTAATATCGTAAAATGAAGAAAATTAACTTGACGAGGAAATTTCAATGAGAGTTGTAAAAGCAGAAGATATAACAAAAACAGTTAAAGAGCTTTGTATAGACGCCAACAGAATATTGCCGTGCGACCTTGAGAAGCTTATCGGTGAGAGCGTACAAAAGGAAACGAACGAAACTGGCAAGTCAATTTTAGGTGATATTTGTGCAAATATGGATGCCGCAAGAGAGATGAATATCCCTGTTTGTCAGGATACGGGAATGGCGGTCATTTTCGTCGAGGTCGGCAGAGAGGTCTATATTGACGGAAACTTTGAGGATGCCGTAAATGAGGGCGTTCGTCAGGGATATGTTGACGGCCTTTTGAGAAAGAGCGTTGTTCGTGACCCAATCAGAAGGGGAAACACCGACGATAACACTCCTGCAATTATCCATACAAGAATTGTTGACGGAGACAAGATTAAAATTACAGCCGCACCGAAGGGCTTCGGCAGTGAGAATATGTCAAGACTCAAGATGTTCACTCCTTCGGCTACAATTGACGAGATTGTCGGATTTGTTACAGAGACGGTCAAGGTAGCAGGCTCCAATCCGTGCCCGCCAATCGTGCTCGGAGTCGGAATCGGCGGCGATTTCGAGATGGTAGCTTATCTCGCTAAGAAGGCTCTTTGCAGAGATGTTTCTGAGAGGAACCCGGACCCATTCTATGCAGAATTAGAAGAGAGAATGCTCAATGAGGCAAACAAAACAGGTGTTGGTCCTCAGGGCTTCGGCGGCGATGTAACAGCGCTTGCCGTGAACATCGAGACTTATCCCACTCACATTGCGGGACTTCCTGTTGCGGTCAATGTCGGTTGCCATGTAACCAGACACAAGACAGCTGAAATTTGATTTTGGAGACAGCTTCGGCTGTCTCTTTTTTATTTATAGGCTTTATATTTTCTACTGCTTATGATAGAATTAGAAATAATATTTTAGATAACGAGGTTAATTTATGCCTGATTTTGAACTTGTATGTCCATGTATGCTTGGAGTTGAAGGACAGGTAGCTTCCGAGCTCAGATTTAACGGAATGGAAAATGTCCGTCCCGAGAACGGAAGAGTAGTCTTTGACGGAAGTCCCGAGGCTCTTGTGCGTGCCAATATATATTCACGATTCTCCGAGAGAGTGCAGATTCTTCTCGGCACATTTGACGCATTTACCTTCGATGAGCTTTTTGAAAAAGTAAAGGCTCTCCCGTGGGAGAACTTCATCGGCAGAAACGATGCGTTCCCCGTAAAGGGAAGAAGTCTTTCAAGCAAATTGAGCTCCATTCCAGATTGCCAGAAGATAATCAAAAAGGCTGTTGTCGAAAGACTCAAGACAAAATATAAAATAAGCTGGTTTCCTGAGGACGGCCCGCTTTATCAGATTCAGTTTCTTATCCTCAAAGACAAGGTAAGCATTATGCTCGATACATCTGGTGAGGGACTGCACAAGCGAGGCTACAGAAGAAAATCCACCGAGGCGCCGATTAAGGAGACTTTGGCGGCGGCTATGTGCGATATGGCAAGAGTGAGAGGTCAGCAAAATCTTTTCGACCCGTTCTGCGGTTCGGGAACGATACTCATTGAGGGAACAATGCTGGCTTATAACATTGCACCGGGAATGAGAAGACATTTTGCCGCAGAAAAGTGGAATTTTATCGATAAAAAGCTCTGGGAAGAGGAAAGAACCCGTGCCAGAGATTTAATAAAGAAGGACTCCGATTTTATGGCTTTCGGCTCGGATATCGATCCCGATGCCGTGGAGCTTGCAAAGCAAAATGCGATAAAAGCAGGAGTTTCGAAGAAGATTGATATAAGCGTAGCCGATATAAAGGATTTTGCGCCCGGTGCGGAGCGTGCGGCAGTGGTAACAAACCCACCGTATGGCGAAAGACTCTTAGACATTAAATCGGCTCAGGCTCTTTATAAGGTGATGGGTGAGCGTTTTCCGAGACGCGAAAAGTGGAATTACACAATAATCAGCCCCGACGAGGACTTTGAAAAATGCTTCGGAAGAACTGCCGATAAGAGAAGAAAGCTCTATAACGGTATGATTAAGTGTCAGGTTTATAACTATTTCAGATAAAAGTATAAATTGAAATATATATTTATTGTTAATCCGAATGCGGGCGGCAAAGGTGCGGCGAGTAAATTTGCGGAACGAATAGAGGATATAGCGGTTGCTCGAAATTTAGATTATAAAATCTATTTCACCGAGTACAAGGCTCATGCGGGCGAGATAGTCGAAAAGGAATATTCTCCTACAGAAACGGTACGCTATTATGCTGTCGGCGGCGACGGCACGCTTCTTGAAATCGCAAGGGCGGCAATCGGTAAGGAAAATGCCCAAATCGGTGTTTTTCCCATGGGCAGCGGAAATGATTATATCAGACAGTTCGGAAAAGCAAGTGATTTTCTTGATATAGAAGCTCAGCTTGACGGTAATGCGATTGCGGTAGATGCTATTGAAACGCTTGAGGGAGACGCACTCAACATCTGCTCGTTAGGACTTGATGCTGCAGTAGCGTACAATATGGATAAATTTAAGCGCATCCCGTTTGTGTCGGGATCTCTTGCTTACGAGCTCTCGCTTGTGAAGTGCCTCTGCGGAAAAATCGGAGAAGAGCTTGAAATAAAGCTTAAAACAACCGAGGGAGAAGTCAATCTCCAAGGTAATTTTATCTTCGCCTTGGCGGCTAACGGTCAGTTCTACGGCGGAGGATACAGGGGTGCGCCCGTGTCCGTCTGTAATGACGGTCTTCTTGATTTTGTTCTCATAAGAAAGCCACCGCTTCTTAAAATTCCTGCCATGGTCGGTATCTATAAAAAGGGCGGTCATCTCGAGAATCGAAAATTTGCCGATTATCTCAGCTTTTACAGAGGTTATGAGATGGAAATAAAATCAAAAAAAGAAGCCGTTGCTAACCGTGACGGGGAATGTGACCTTGTGAAGCACGAGCTTTTTAAAATCAAGCCGAGAGCAACTTCGTTTATTTTGCCTAAGCAAGTCGAATATCATGCGTTCATGCAGACAAAACGGCTCTTTTTAAGACCTTGGCAAAAAAACGATTTTGAAGATTTCTACGAGATAATGTCGGATGATGAGGTTATGCTTCCCGCAGGGGTTAGTGCTGTAGCGGACAGAGCTCACGGCTACATAAAGTTTAGGCACTATTTGCAGAATCCCTTGGCTTATGCCGTTGTTCTGAGAGAGAACGGTAAAGTCATCGGCTCGATTAATTATCAAGATGACGACATGAGAAATCAAAAGGCGGTTTGTTCACGCTCGATTGCTTATGAGCTCAATAAAAAATATTGGGGCAACGGCTATATGCCCGAGGCACTTTTCGCCATGACGAAAAATGCGTTTGAGAACACGCCGACGGAAATTCTTGCCGTGGGCTATCACAACGGCAATGTTCGCTCGAAGCGTGTTATTGAAAAGTGCGGTTTTGTATATGAGGGTTTGGTTCAGCAAGCTTTCCGTGCGTGTGACGGCGTGCTGTATGATATTTGTTCATATTCCATGACAAAAGAGGCTTATCTTTCCCGAAAGGAGAATAAGAATGTATAGCTTTGACAGAGAAAAATATAACGAGAGAATGAAGTGGTTTTTGCACGATCGCTTCGGAATGTTCATTCACTGGGGAATTTACTCGATTCCCGCTCGTGGGGAATGGGTGAGGTCAACAGAGGAGATGCCTGAGGAGAACTATATAAAGTACTTCGATGAGTTTAATCCTATCGATTTTGACCCTAAGAAATGGGCAAGAGCGGCTAAAAATGCGGGAATGAAATACGCAGTTTTAACGGCTAAGCACCATGACGGTTTTTGCCTTTTCGACTCCAAGCTTACCGATTGGAAGGTGACGAACACACCGTACGGAAAGGATATTGTTAGAGAGTATCTTGATGCATTCAGAGCAGAGGGACTTCGTGTCGGACTTTACTATTCGCTTCTTGATTGGCATCATCCCGATTATCCATCCTATAAGGACAGAAATCATCCGCTGAGAAATGAAGAGCGTGAAAAGGATAAGCCGAAGAATTTCGATAATTACCTTAAATATATGCACGGTCAGATAGAGGAGCTTTGCAGAGACTACGGCAAAATCGATATTATGTGGTTCGACTTCTCGTATGACGATATGACTGGCGAGAAGTGGAAGGCAAGCGAGCTTGTCAGAATGGTTCGTTCCTATCAGCCTGATATTATTCTTGATAACCGTCTTGAAGTGAGCGGAACGGGCTTCGGCTCAATCGCAACTGACAATCCGTCTGAGTTCAGCGGCGACTTTGTCAGCCCCGAACAGATAATTCCTCCGTCAGGCTTTAAGGACGATAGCGGAAGAAACATTGCGTGGGAAGCCTGCGTCACAATGAATAACAACTGGGGCTATACCGCAAAGGACAAGAATTTCAAGCCGTATGATATGCTTATAAGAAAGCTTGTCGAGTGCGTATCTAAGAACGGAAATCTTCTTTTGAATGTCGGCCCCGACGCAAGAGGAAATATTCCGAGTGAAAGCCTTGAGAGACTCGAGCAAATCGGCAAGTGGATGAAACTGAACGGCGAATCAATTTACGGTTGTTCGTCTGCAAATCTCCCAAAGCCCGAGAACGGCAGATTGACGAGAAACGGAAACACAATTTATTATCATATATATGAAAATTCAATCGGAAGTATATGGCTTGAGAACATAAAGCATGATGAAATCAAGTCCATAAGACTTCTTTGTGACGGAACGGAAATCAAGCTTGCCGACAACTGGATGGTTGAAAATTATCCCGATGCGGTTTTTGTTGATGTTTCGTCCACCGTGTATCTCCCCGACAGCGTGGATACTGTTTTAAAAATAGAACTTAAAGAGGATAAATGATAAATAATGAGCGTAGAATTTTTTACAAATGAAAAGATAAGCGAGAGAGTAACGAGAATTTTCGGAATAACAGGCGAGATTATGTATCTTGCCGAGGGTGATGAGAAGGCTGTTCTTATCGATACGGGTGTAGGCGTAGGCAGACTTGACGAGTATGTGAAAACTCTCACGGATAAGCCAATAACGGTGCTTTTGACCCACGGACACATTGACCACGCAATGGGTGCGCCGCTTTTCTCCGATGTGAGAATGAGTGATGAAGACGCCGCTATTTATAATGATCCAAACTCAGCCGCAGACAGAAACTCATATGTGAAAGCACTGCTTTCGTTTATGTATCCCGATGAGGATGTTTTTGCCACATTGACAGAGGATGATTTCATAGTCTCTGATTTTGCGAATGATGAGCAGCTTGGCAAAATTGAGGACGGAGATATTTTTGATTTGGGTAATCTTCATGTTCAGGCTAACGCATGTGCAGGTCATACTCCGGGTTCAATGACATTTTTGATTGCCGAGGAGAGAATGCTTATCACGGGTGACGCCGCAAACAACAATACTCTTCTTAATTTTGACTATTGCCCAAGCATCGAGGAATACAGAAATAACCTCATTTGGCTCAAAATGGCTGTGGACGGCTTCTATGACCGTGTGCTTATCTCTCACGGCTCAGGCGATATAAAGAACGATTTAATCGAATCCATGATTGAGCTTTGCGGCGAGATAATCGACGGCAAGGATGATAAAACAGAGATTGACGTCATGGGCAAGAAGGCTTATCTTGCAAAGAACAGAGACGAAAAATACGAGAGATTAGACGGTGAAACGAGAGATATCGTTTACAGCTGTGACAATATTCACGCTCACTAAGTTGAAATGTATCACTGTTTGTGGTATACTTACCAAGGTCTTTTTATATAACTGCACAAGACTCGCAGTTTATGCTATATTAATTTAAGAAAGGCATTATCATGGGAAAGTATTTCGGAACAGACGGATTTCGCGGTAAAGCGGGTGAAAATTTAACCGTGGATCACGCCTACAAAATCGGTCGTTTTCTCGGATGGTATTATTCTGAGAACGGCACAAAGAAGGCTCAGATTGTAATCGGAAAGGACGCACGTCTTTCGAGCTATATGTTTGAGTATGCACTTGTTGCAGGTATCACCTCATCGGGTGCCGACGCTTATCTTCTTCACGTCACAACAACTCCGAGCGTGGCTTATGTCACTTTAACGGAGGATTTTGACTGCGGTATCATGGTTTCGGCAAGCCATAATCCATACTATGACAACGGAATCAAGCTGATTAATTCTCACGGCGAGAAAATGGACGAAGAAACCATTCTCAAGGTCGAGGAATATATCGACGGAAAAATCGGAGAAATTCCTTTTGCGTCGGGCGACAAAATCGGTATCACCGTTGACTTCTTTGCAGGCAGAAACAGATATATCGCTTATCTTCTCGCTCAGGCAAGACGCTCCTTTAAGAATTACCGTGTCGGACTTGACTGTGCGAACGGTGCATCATGGAACATCGCTAAGGTTGTTTTTGATGCTCTCGGAGCAAAGACCTATGTAATCAACGCTCATCCGAACGGAACCAATATCAACACCGACTGCGGCTCAACTCACATCGAGAACCTCCAGAAGTACGTCAAGGAAAATCAGCTTGATGTCGGCTTTGCATTTGACGGTGACGCAGACCGCTGTCTCGCAGTTGACGAGAACGGCAACGTGGTTTCGGGTGACGCAATTCTTTATCTCTACGCTGTTTATCAGAAAGAGAGAGATCACCTCATCAACAATACCGTTGTAACAACCGTTATGTCTAATTTCGGCCTTTACAAGGCTTTTGATGCTGCAGGAATCAACTACGAGAAAACCGCTGTCGGCGACAAATATGTCTACGAGAATATGACCAAGAACGGTCATATCATCGGCGGCGAGGACTCGGGTCATATCATATTCTCAAAGTACGCAACAACGGGTGACGGACTTCTTACAGCCATCAAGGTTATGGAGGTTATGATTGCAAAGAAGGTTACTTTAAGCGAGCTTACAAAGGGATTTGTCAAATATCCTCAGCTTCTTGTTAACGTAAAGGTTACAAGCAAGAAAGAGGTTAACGAGGATCCTGATGTTCAGGCAGAGGTAAAGAAGGTAGCCGAGGCACTTGGCGACACGGGCAGAATTCTCGTTCGTGAGTCGGGCACAGAGCCGCTCATCAGAGTTATGGTAGAGGCTAAGACCGATGAAGAGTGCGAAAAATATGTTTATCAGGTAGTCGATTTGATTAAGTCAAAGGGCTACGAGGTAAAATAAATAAACTTAAAAATCGTTTAGGGCAGTCGTTAAGACTGCCCATTCGGCTTTTTATGGGCAATTTGCCAGGCTAAAGTATTAAAACAAAAGGATGATAAAGTAATGAAAAAAATCAAAGAAAATGCGCCTGAAAGGCTCAGGAAGATACTCTTGGTAATTCTCGGCAATGCCGTGGTTGCGTTCGGCGTCTGCTATTTCATTTTGCCGATGAATTTCATTATGGGCGGAGTCACAGGTCTCGGACTCATATTTTCCCATTATTTCAGCATGGATATTTCCGTATTGACCTACATAATCAATATTTTGTTCTTCTTCGTAGGACTTATATTTATGGGCAAGGAATTTGCATTCGGAATCGTAGTGAGCACAGTTACCTATCCTACGTTTCTTTATATTTACCGCAAAATTCCAAATCTAACCTACGGCGGCGACGATGTCATGCTTGCGCTTATCTTTGCGGCAATAGTTATCGGAATAGGCGACGGACTTATTTTGAAAAACGGTGCAAGCAGCGGCGGTATTGAGGTGCTTTCCTGTGTCATAAATAAGAAGACGGGAATCAAGCTTGCACTTCTCATCAACTGCGTCGATATGATAATTCTGTTTGTCCAGCTTTTCTATTCTTCAGTGGAGCAGATACTTTACGGAATTTTGCTCACTATGGTACTTTCTTTTGTTCTCGATAAGGTTCTCGTTATGGGCGGAAAGAGAAATCAGGTCACGATAATTTCTCCCGAGCACGCAAAAATCCGCGAGGCAATTTTGGCAGACCTCGACCTCGGCTGTTCCATGATTAAAATGGAGACGGGATTTGTAGGAAAACCGACCGAAGCGGTTATGTGTGTGTTGCCCAGAAACAAGCTTCAGGCGCTTTATAATATGGTACTTGATTTTGACAAAGAAGCGTTTATCGTCACTTGTGAGGTATCCAATGTCAAGGGCAGAGGCTTCTCCGTCCCAAAGATGTGGAAAGAAAAAAACTAAAAAATGCTTTAATTATCGATTAACTTGTGTTACAATCTTGTCAAATGGGTAAAAGTACCCATGCTTTTTATGTGTATATTAAAAAATAAACAAACAAAAGGAGCGTAACATGAACGTTTTAGTTACAGGCGGTGCCGGATATATCGGCACTCACACATGCATCAGCCTTATCAAAAAGGGCCACACACCGATTATCGTAGATAACCTTTGCAACAGCAAGGAAGAGGCTGTTAAGAGAGTTGAGAAAATCACAGAAACAAAAATCGCTTTCTACAAGGACGATGTCCGTGACGAAGAGGCTCTCAGAAAGATTTTTACTGAGAACAAGATTGACGCCGTAATTCATTTTGCAGGTCTTAAGGCTGTCGGCGAGTCCGTTGCAAAGCCCCTCGAGTACTACGAGAACAACCTCGGCTCTACTCTCACACTCATCAAGGTTATGAGAGATTTCGGCTGCAACAATATCATATTCTCTTCGAGCGCAACGGTTTACGGTGATCCCGCTTCCGTTCCGATTAAGGAGGATTTCCCGCTTTCAACAACAAACCCTTACGGCACAACAAAGCTTTTCATCGAGCGTATCCTCACAGACTACGCATTCGCAAACAAGGAATTCAATCCCATTCTCCTCAGATACTTCAATCCTGTCGGAGCACATGAGTCAGGACTTATCGGCGAGGACCCCAAGGGTATTCCGAATAACCTCACTCCTTACATTGCTCAGGTTGCAGTTGGCAAGCGTGATCACGTCAACGTTTTCGGCAATGACTATCCGACAAAGGACGGCACCGGTGTAAGAGATTACATTCACGTTATGGACCTCGCAGAGGGACATGTAGCAGCTCTCAAGAAGTTTGAAGAGGGCAACTGCGGCCGTCAGGTTTACAACCTCGGTACAGGTATCGGATATTCCGTTCTCGATGTTATCGCATCCTACTCAAAGGCTGTCGGCAGAGAGATTCCTTATGTTATCACAGACAGAAGACCGGGCGACATCGCAGAGTGCTATGCAGACGCTTCTAAGGCTTATAACGAGCTTGGCTGGAAAGCAGAGAAGACCCTCGATGACATGTGTGCCGATTCCATGAGATGGCAGACACAGAATCCGGACGGTTACGGTGAATAAAATGAAGCTTGTTTTGGCTTCGTCCTCACCGAGAAGAAAAGAGTTGCTCAAGTTAGCAGGTCTTGACTTCGAGGTGATTGTTTCCGATGTCGATGAAAGCTTTTCGGACGCTCTTCTTCCGAATGAGGCGGTTGAGCTTTTGTCAAAAAGAAAAGCACAGGCAGTCGAAAAACTTGCCCCTAAAGACGCTGTAGTGCTTGCGGCGGATACGGTAGTGGCTTACGAGGGGAAAATCCTCGGCAAGCCACATTCCAATAAAGAAGCTTTCGATATGCTTAAGATGCTCTCGGGAAAAACGCATAATGTTTTCACGGGAGTATGTATTATCGGAAACGGAAAGGAGCTTAATTATTCGGTGAAATCCGAGGTTAAGTTCTATGATCTTACGGACGATGAGATAAAAGCCTATATCGCAACGGGAGAGCCGAGCGATAAGGCGGGTGCTTATGGCATTCAGGGCAAGGGTTCGCTTTTAGTCGAGTCGATCAACGGCGATTATTTCAATATAGTCGGACTGCCGATAGCGTCGGTCGTGAGGTCACTTAAAGAATTTGAGTAAGAAAAAAATCAGCAAGCGGACAGGTTTTGCTTGCTGATTTTTGAATATTAGCTATCCCAAAAGCAAAGGAAAATCGATGAGTTACGAGGAATACAAAGCGTTAAAAGCTCAGATTGAGTACCACATGAACAGGTACTATAATATGGATGAGCCTGAAATATCCGATTTTGAGTATGATAAGCTTATGCAGTCGCTCAAAGCCGCCGAGCGTGAACACCCTGAATGGGTGGACGAAAATTCTCCGTCTCAAAAGGTAGGCGGTACGGCTAAGCGTGAGGCAGGCGTCAAGATTACCCATAATGTGCCGATGCTTTCAATCGAGGATGTTTTCACAAAAGAGGATGTTGCGGCTTGGTACGAAAAGGTTAAGGCGGTTCATCCTGATGCCGAATTTTCGGTCGAACAGAAAATTGACGGACTGAGCATGTCACTTAGGTACAGAAAGAATAACGAAACACTTTCGCTCTATATGGCAGAGACAAGAGGCGACGGCTACATAGGTGAGGACACGCTCGCAAATGCGCTCACTTTGCCTGATGTTAAAAAAGAAATTGACTTTGACTGCGAGTATCTTGAGCTCAGGGGCGAGGTCTATATGACTCACGAAAGCTTCGATAGGTACAATAAAATTCAGGAGGAGAACGGCAAAAAGCTTGCCGCAAATCCGAGAAACCTGGCGGCTGGTACTCTCAGACAGCTTGATTCGGCAGTTACCCGAGATCGTGGGCTTAATATGTT
>CAVBOS010000017.1:0-17536 GCA_963597005.1 Lachnospiraceae bacterium | reverse complement strand
TTTCTCTTGATTTTCAGTTTGAGACAAATAAATTACCGTTTTAAAACCAAGCCTTGCCGCCAAAATTCCCGCACTGAGTGCAAGATTTTCACGCTCGACAGCATATATTTTGTAATGCGATAAAAAATCTTTGATTTCAGCCGAGTTAAGTTTTGAGTAATTCTCGGTGGGGGAGAGTAATTTATTTTTCTGCAAAAGAATTTCTGCGATGTGCAAGACTTCGTGCATGGCACCTCTTGCGGTGACGCTTTTACCTACAGGAAGATGGGCGTCATCTTTTAAGAAGAGCTTTCCCTTGAAATTCTTATTTATTTCAGCGGAGAAATCGGAAATATCATAAAGCTCCGATTCGATTATGCCCTTTCGTGCGGCGGTCTCGGGAAAAGCCTTTGCCAAAAACGGCATAAAGCGCATATAGCGATTCTGAGCCGCTTTCATATGGACATGGCCGTAGCCGTTTATTTTAGAATGTATTTCTGTTTCGGAAAGCTTTTTGTTTAAGATAAAGCTTTCTTCTTTTTCGTTCTGCAATTATATCAGCCTTTCTGTTTTACTATAAAATATTTGTACTGACAATATTGTAACACAATCACAAAAAAGAGTGAAGAAAAAGCAAAAAGGAGCGAACAGAAGTCCGCTCCGCTTTAGTTTTTTTGTTTAGAAGCTTGAAATTCCGAAATTGTTAATCATAGCATCAAGCTTAATTCCCGCCTTACACAGCGGGCATTCGGAAACGGGCTTAGACGAGTAATCGTCAAGTGCCTCAGTGTCAAAAATCGAATTAACCTTGAATCCGCTGACTTCTTTGACACAGGTGAAAATAGAGCAAACACCCTGAGCGGTGCCGCCGTAGTAATTAATACAGTCGATAGCCGCCTGAACGGTGTATCCTGTAGTTACAGATGCGGCAAGAATGATAACATTTTTTCCCGTAATCATCGGTACTGTGTTTTCTCTGAATAAAAGCTGACTTCCTGCTGTCATTTCAGGTGTGACGACATAAATTGTCTGGTGTGCGTTCATGCTCTGAATGCCGTGCTTTGTGAGCTCGTCTGCCATGCATGTGCCTATGACCTCGGTGCCGTCAAGGCAAAGAATGGTATCTACGATTGCACTGCTTCTGAAGCCTCTTGCAAGCTCTACTGCCGCTTCTCTTGCCTCAGAGAGACGGTGCTTTGTCATGGTCAAATCAATGTAATAGTTGATATGGCTGTGCTTAGCTGCAAAATGTCCTCTGGCGACTCGAAGCTTGATGTTGCTGTTTGAAGTCGGATAGCTGAAAGTATTGATTGCCATGGTTCTTACCTCTATTGTGAAAAATTTTCCCGACCAATTGCCGAGAACCACATCCGTATTTGTGCCAAAACAAAAGAAAAAGCATTGCTTTGCACTATTCCTTGCATTAAGATTAACAGATATTATCCATAAAGTCAACAATTATTAGTGGAAAATACGCAAATTTTCACGATAATTTTATGCTGACAGAAAAATAAGGGGCTTGCTTTTTGCAAGTCCCTTAAGCTTTAATTTCGTATTAATCAAGAGATTACCAGTTTGTAAGGCTCAGATAAAGATCCTTATACTGCTTTGCCGATTTCTCCCAAGATACATCCTTGTTCATATCACGGACAACCATCTCATCCCATGCAGGACGATTCTCAAAATAGAGAGTCTTTGCACGGTTGATGCAGTCGAGAAGATTCTGCGGATAGTAGTCGATGAAGGTGAAGCCGTTGCCCCAGCCGAAGAATTTATTGTATGGCTCAACGGTATCCTTAAGGCCGCCTGTCTCACGGACAATCGGAACAGAACCGTATCTCATGGAGTAAAGCTGAGTGAGTCCGCACGGCTCAAAGAGTGACGGAATGAGCATAGCGTCACAGCCTGCGTAAATTCTGTGTGCTCTTGCCTCGTCATACTGTATGCAAGCGGCAAAATCGCCCTTATAAGTGCTCTCAAAGTAGCGGAAGGAATTCTCGTACTCAGGCTCGCCTGTACCAAGAATTACAACCTGTGTGTTGCCGTCCATGAGGTCCTCGGCAATTGCATTTACAAGGTCGAGACCCTTCTGGTTTGTAAGTCTTGAGACAAGACCGATAACAAATTTATCCTCGTCCCTGGTAAGTCCCAATTCTTCCTGAAGAGCAAGCTTGTTGAGCTTCTTCTTTTGAACGGCATTCTCGCTGTCGTAGTTCTCCTTGAGGAGCTTGTCGGTAGCGGGATTCCAAAGCTCGACATCGATACCGTTTACGATACCGCAGAGCTTGCCTTCGTGGAATCTCAAGTGACCGTCAAGATTTTCTCCGAAGAACGGAGTTTTGATTTCCTCGGCATAGGTTGCGCTGACGGTTGTGATTTTATCGGAATAAGCGAGACCGCCCTTGAACATATTTGCGGCGCCGTCGCCGAAGCCGAGACAATCATAGTCAAATACATAATCAGGAAGACCGGACCAATATTTGATTGTATCTACGTTATAAATACCCTGGAATCTAAGGTTGTGAATTGTTGTGATAACCTTTGCACGGTTAAGCTCGGTTTCTGCAAAGAGAGTTCTGAGATAAACCGGAACAAGGCCTGCCTGCCAGTCGTGACAATGAATGACGTCTGGAATCCACTCCATAAAGTTGAGTGCTGCAAGAGCCGCCTTGCCGAAATAGCAATACTTCGGAATGTCGACAACGAGATCGGTGTAGGGTTTGCCCCAGCTGAAGAACTCGTCATTATCGATGAAGTCGTAGACGACACCGTCCTCGATGTACTCCATGATTCCTACATAGTAGCTCTTTCCGTCTGCGCAAAGATCCATATAGAAAGATCCTCTGTAGACCATTTTGTCCTGCCACTTCTGCGGAATGCAAGCGTACTTCGGAATGATAACCTTAACATCGCAGTTCTGCTTTGCAAGAACCTTTGGAAGAGCATACATAACGTCTCCGAGACCGCCTGTCTTGACGAACGGATAGCACTCGGAACCGATGAAAGCTATGCTTCTTCTCGGGCCATAAGTCTCCTCGATATTCGGCTCATAGTTTTCTGTTACATTGTTTTCAAAATCAGCCATTATAAAAACCTCGCTTTTTAAGCTTTTTTAGTTTTAACGTGAAAAATCCTAATTCGGACAAGTATATCAAAATTTGATGAAGTTGATATGCTATGTTTTGATTATATACTAAGCTTGGATTTATTTCAACAAAAATTAGGGATTATTCCTCGGAATTTTCTACAATATCACCATTGGCTTCTTTTAAATGTCTGAAATAACACGCAAGTGCCGTTCCCATGTAGGCATGTGTGAGCTCGCCGTCACCGTATTTTGCGATGACCTCATCAATCGGCATTTCCTCAAAATCGAGAATTTCGTCCTCGTCAAGCTGTCTTTCCTTTGTCTGGACTAAGTCCTCTGCAAGGAAAACGCTGAAATGATTTCTGAAAAGAGCGGGGTTGGCACTCACAGTGCAAAGTCTTGTGATTTTGTTTGCCTTAAATCCTGTTTCCTCCCAAAGCTCTCTAAGTGCGGTATCCTTGGGATTTTCACCGTCTTCACATACGCCGCCCGGGAACTCAAGGGTGACTCTCTCTTCGCCGTGGCGCCACTGTCTGACGAGTACGAAATTATCGTCGTGAACAGCTACGACAACAACCCAGTTCGGTGCTTCGATTGCAACGTAGTCCCCGTCAATTCCTGTGCGTGAGGTTTTTGATTCATTCACAATATCGAAAACGGGAGTGTGAAGAAGAAGTTCGGAATTGTTTGTGTCCCAGAGAAGATTTCCGTATTTTTTATCCTGACATTCGTCCATGAATTTGCGTAGTGCAAGCATGGCTTTTATGTCTTCGTTGCCCTCAAAGCCATGAGCGCCGTTTTCGATAAGCACCATTTTTGCGTTTTTGTAATTCTTTTCTGCCTCAAAGGAATATACGCAGTCGACAACGGCATCCTTTTCGCCGTGGACGAGAAGAACGGGGCCGTCATAGCCTTCGGTAAGCTCGTCAAAGTCCTTGTCGATTACGCTTCTTGCGTATTCGCCGCCCAATTTCATCGGATTTTTGCCGAGTAAGTCGGGAATATTCTCGGGGTCAAATTTATAAAACAGCATTTTGCCCTCTCTTGCGTCGTCGGGAATTGAAAATGCCGGATAAAATAGAGCGAGCCTCTCGACTTTTTCGGGATGTCTTGCGGCATAGATTGCCGAAACAAATCCGCCTTGACTGCAGCCCATAAGAGCCGCTCTGCTTCCGCTGACATACGGCTGAGAAAGTGCGAAATCCACAACAGCCTCGAGATCACTAAGTTCTGTGAAAACTGTCATGTCCTCGGTTTTTCCTTCGCTCTCGCACATGATTCCTCCGCCGCAAAAATCAAAAGTGAATGCTACGAAGCCCGCATCAGCTAAAAGCTTTGCATACTTTCTTACGCTCTTGCGGTTGCTTAAAAATCCGTGACTTATGATAACGGCTGGCTTTTTCATGTTTTCGTCTGCGCCGTACACGTTGCCCTTAATTGTTAAATTGTCTCTTTTGCATCTGAAAATCTGTGGTATAAATGTTCTGTTCATATCCGTTCTCCTTATATAATAGTCATATAGTATTACTGCAAACTGTTTAAGTGTTTGTGATAGGTACTGCCCTGTAAAATCAGAATAGCACATAAAAACCGAGTAAATGTGAACAAAAGGAAAATATATCATTTAATTCAATTTAAATTGTTGAGATTATCACCTTAAAATAGTATAATTTACTTTAACACATAATAGACAGAAGTAGGAGTGCGTGAATGAGAATACTTGTAATCGGTGATGTTGTGGGCGGTAACGGATGCCGTCATTTAAGAGATAGATTGCCTTCCTTCAGACGTGAAATGAATATCGACGCCGTTATATGCAACGGTGAAAATTCTTCGGACGGAAATGGAATAACACCGTCGTCGGCAAAATATCTTTTTGACAGCGGAGTTGACGTCATAACTCTCGGAAATCACACCTACAGACGCCCCGAGATTTACGATTATCTTGACGAAACCGATATTTGCATAAGACCTGCGAATTTCCCTGCGGGTGCACCCGGAAGCGGAGTTTGCGTTCTCGATATGGGAAGAAGTGAGATATGCGTTATCAATCTTATCGGTCAGGTATATATAGATAATTTTGACAGTCCGTTTGACAAGCTTGACGAGATTTTGAAGCGTGACGATCTTCCAAAAATCAAAATCGTCGATTTCCATGCCGAGGCAACAGGTGAGAAGAAAGCACTCGCCTATTATGCCGACGGACGAGTGACTGCGGTTTTCGGAACTCACACGCACGTTCAAACAGCTGACGAGTGCATTTTGCCAAAGGGCACGGGTTACATTACCGATGTCGGAATGACAGGCTGTACCGATTCGGTGCTCGGCGTAAAAAAAGAGCTTGTAATAAAGAAGCTTCGCACAAAGCTTCCTGTTCGCTTTGATTACGAGCAGGGCCCGTCTCACATGGACTGCATGCTGATTGAAGCCGATCCGAAAACGGGTTTGTGCAAGAGTGTCGAAAGATTCAGCTTGAAATAAATATCGCATAAAAAATTCCCTTTGCCTTAGGGCAGAGGGATTTATTGCGGTTTAAAAATGAACATTGGTCATAAATTGTAAATTAAATGTAAATTTTGCGGTTTTTCAGCCGTTGAAAATTCAAATATGTTTGTATTTTCAGCCAAGTTGTGATAAAATGACCTCAACTATGATGTTAACTTTTGTATTTTGAAAGCGAAAAATTTAACTTAACTCGATAATGAAATCGGAGAAAGGTGTATCAAAATGATAAACGGTGCTACTTTAAGAGATGCTGTCATCTCTGGTGCAAACAATATTCTCAACAACAAGAAGCTTGTCGATGATCTCAATATTTTCCCTGTTCCGGACGGAGACACAGGTACAAATATGTCCATGACAATCACGGCTGCAAGAGATGAGCTTGTTAATCTCTCTGATGACGTAACAGTCGCAGAGGTAGCAAAGAAGACAGCAAGCGCAATGCTCAGAGGCGCAAGAGGAAACTCCGGCGTTATCTCCTCACTTCTTTTCAGAGGCTTCTCAAAGGGTCTTGAGGGAATGACAGAGGCTGACGGTCACGCACTCGTTCATGCTCTTTCCATCGGTGTTGACGCTGCTTACAAGGCCGTTATGAAGCCGACAGAGGGTACTATCCTCACAGTTGCGAGAGTTGCAAGCGAGGTTGGTACAAATGCCGCAGAGCTCGATCACGATGCGCTTTATGTATGGGGCGCTGTTTGCGAGGGCGGACAGGAGGCACTTGAGGATACTCCGAACCTTCTCCCTGTTCTCAAGAAGGCAGGCGTCGTAGACGCAGGCGGCAAGGGTATTCTTCTCATTTTCGAGGGTATGCTTTCTGTATTTAAGGACGGCGTTATCATCGAGGAGATTAAAGAGCCCGAGGCTCTTTCAAAGGAAGACGAGACAGCTCAGTTCTTCGCAAGCGTTGCCGCTGAATTTGACGAGGTTATCAACTTCACATACTGCACAGAGTTCATTGTCGGCAGAGATCCCGAGTGCGACAAGGATCCGCTCGATTTGAGACTTTTCCTTGAGACAATCGGCGACTGCGTTGTTGTTGTCGACGACGAGGACATCATCAAAACTCACGTTCACACAGAGAATCCTGGTAATGCTATCCAGAAGGCTCTCGAGTACGGTCAGCTTCTCAAGGTTAAGGTTGAGAACATGAAGGAGCAGCACAGAAAGGCTGCTGAGGAGAACGAGAAGAAGAAGAAAGAATTCGAGGCTAAGCAGGAGGCTGAGAAAGAGAAGCTTCCAAAGGCAGAGCCGGAAGAGGAATTCGGTTTTGTTTCCGTTGCTGCAGGCGAGGGCGTTCAGGAGCTCTTCAAGGATTTAGGCTGCACTCATATCGTAAGCGGCGGTCAGACTATGAATCCGTCCACAGACGATATTCTTGAGGCAATTCTCGCTACACCTGCTAAGATTGTTTATGTTCTTCCGAACAACAAGAACATCATCATGGCTGCAGAGCAGGCAATTCCTATGGTTGAGGACAGAAGAGTTGTCGTTGTTCCGACAAGAACAATCCCACAGGGCATCAGTGCTATGCTCGCATTTGACGATACAGCAGAGACAGACGAGAACCGTGAGAACATGATGGATGCCGCAAGAGCAACAGGCACAGGTCTTGTTACATTTGCCGCGAGAGATTCCGAGTACGGTGGAAAGAAGATTCGTGAGAACGACATCTTGGGTCTTGTCAACGGTAAGATGGAGTTTGTAGAGAAGAGCCCTGCAGATACTCTTTACAGAGTAGCAAAGCACATGATTACAAAGTCCACAGGCTTCATCACAATCATCTACGGTAACGGCACAAGCGAAGAAGAGGCTCAGTCCGTAGCAGACAGAATTTCAAAGAAGTTCGGCAAGGACCTTGAGATTCAACTTGTAAACGGCGGTCAGCCTGTTTACTATTACATTCTCTCAGTCGAGTAATAGATATTGCAATTATCGGGGTCACATTACTCATGTGACCTCTTTTTGTTTGAGAAGGGAAGAAGGTGAGATTTATCCGAGATGTGCTCAAAATGCCGATTAAAGAATTGAAAGGTATCGGCGAAAAAAAGGAAAAGCTTTTCTTAAGGCTTGGCATGGAGACTGTCGGCGATTTGCTTCGCCATTATCCGTTCAGATATGTCGATTGGACGGAAGTACGCGCGATAAGGGACTGTGTTCCGAATGAAGAAAATATTGTCAGAGCGATGCCGCTTTCCGCTTTGTCTCAGACTGTTACGCCAAACGGTACGGTGATTTACAAAACTGACATTACCGACGGTGACACGGCTATGAAAATAAACCTTTTTTACCGTGCCTCGGGTAACGCTTATCACTTTGCGGGATACTGTCCGTTTTATCTCAAAGCAGGAGTTGATTACCTCTTTAAAGGAAAGGTGAAAGACGAGGGCTACGGTCTTACTATGGATTCGCCCGTATACTATGAGGAGAGCAAGGCTCAGGAGCTTGAGCCGTGGTATCACCTGACGAGCGGTCTCAAGCAGTACGAGGTAAAGAAAGCAATTGCCGAAGCGATTAAGCTTTTGCCCGATTCACTGCCTGACCCGATTCCCGTTGATATAAGAAATAAATACAAGCTTTGCACAAAGAGATATGCGGTAGAAAATATACATGTCGGCAAAACAAAGGAAGAAGTGGCAATTGCCAAGAGCCGACTTGTTTTTGAAGAGCTTTTTATCTTTGAGCTTGGACTTGTCAAGCTCAGAAATAAAGTAAAAACAAAGAACTGCCACACGCTGAAGAAAGATTACAGCGGTGATTTTGCCGAGCTTTTGCCGTTTGAAATGACGGGAGCGCAGAAACGAGCTGTTAAAGATGCTGTTGATGACATGATGAGCGAAACCACGATGAACAGACTTCTTCAGGGTGATGTCGGTTCGGGTAAAACTGCAGTTGCGGCGGCTCTTTGCTATAATATGATAAGAAGCGGAGCTCAGGCGGCACTTATGGCGCCCACAGAAATTCTCGCACGACAGCACTTTGTATCTTTATGCGGACTTTTAGAGCCGTGCAAGATAAATGTTGTTTTGCTGACTGGTTCTGTTAAGGGCAAGGCAAAAAAAGAAGCTCTGGCGAAGATCAAAAGCGGTGAGGCTCAGCTTGTCGTGGGAACGCATGCACTGATTGCCGATGCGGTCGAGTATAATAACCTTGGTTTGGTAATAACGGACGAACAGCACCGTTTCGGAGTAAATCAGCGTTCTCAGCTTGAAGAAAAAGCTGAAATGCCGCACACGCTTGTTATGTCGGCAACTCCTATTCCGAGAACCTTGGCACTGAAAATATTTGCCGATTTGGATGTTTCCGTTCTTGACGAATTGCCGCCCGGAAGACAAGAAATACAGACAGTTCGCAGAACTTCGAGGAGCAAACTTCCGAGTGAGAGAGGTATCGGAGTTTATAAATTTATCGAAAGCGAGATACTAAAGGGCAGACAGGCTTATATCATCTGTCCGCTTATCGATGATTCCGATTCCGACAAGAAGAGCGTCAACGAGTACGCAAAGATGCTCGAAGACTATTTTCCGAAGGAATGGATCGGCGTGGTGCACGGCAAGATGAAACCGAACGAGAAGGAAAAGGCAATGAGCGAATTTGCCGACAACAAGACGAAAATTCTTGTTTCGACAACCGTTGTCGAGGTCGGAGTCGACGTGCCGAACGCTACCATCATGATGATAGAAAATGCCGAGCTTTACGGACTTTCACAGCTTCATCAGCTAAGAGGACGAGTCGGCAGAGGAAAGTATAAATCTTATTGTATTTTGATTTCCGACGCTCAAAATGAGGCGGCTCAAACGAGACTTAAAACCATGTGCGAGACCTCGGACGGCTTTCAGCTTGCTCTCATGGATTTGAAGCTCAGAAAAGCAGGCGATTTCTTCGGAGTTCGTCAGCACGGCGATTATAAGCTTGAGATTGCGGATATTTATAACGATACGGAAATTTTGAATGATGCAAAGGATGCTGTTGACATGGTGTTGGCAGAAGACCCTGAGCTAAAAAATCCGAATCACAGAGAATTGCTTGATGAAGTGAGAAATCTCTTCAACAAGAACGGAGCAGTAACATTTTGATTGCATTTTAAGGAGACTACTATGAGTGAATTTGATTACAACGATATTGAGAAAAATAAGGGAAAAGCAGTATTTTGCTATTTGACGGTTTTGTGGTTGATTCCGTTTCTTATGTGGAGAGATTCCGACTATGTGAAATTCCACATTAATCAGGGCTTAAATCTTCTTTTGTGCGAGGCGGTTTTGGTTTTGGCAGACAAAATTTTCAGCTTTTTGCTCGGCCCCGGACTTATTCTCGGCATATGGGGATTTATCTATTCGATTGCCACCTTAATCCTTATGGTATTTGTTGTGCTTGGCATTATTAACGCTGTTAACGGTCAGACAAAGAAGCTTCCGTTTATCGGAGACTGGAATTTTATTAACTTGAATTAACTTTACTTGATATTTGAACAGATTAAAGAGAAAGAGCATTGACTGAAAAGGGTCAATGCTCTTTTGGAGTGTGGAGTTAGGCTTTAATTATCAATTAACAAAGAGTGGATAAACGGTTTGTGTTTTTGATGTTTAACGCTGTGCAATTCTCATATATTCCCGTAGGGGCAACCTTCGGTCGACCTCGCACCAAGCTGAAATAATTAAAGGGCGGTATTTGACCGCCCTTACGGGATATGTGTTCTGCATTTATATTTGTGTAAATAATTCGGATTGTCTTTAATCAGTGTTGAGAGTGGAGTGTGGAGTTGGGGCAGAACAGTATTTCTGTTCCGCAATTTCTCTTGGTGAGAAAAGTTCGGCTTGTCGGCTTCAACTACGGTCGCTACGCTCCCTAAAAGCACTTCGTGCTTTTGGTTAAGCCTCCAAGCCTGTCTTTTTTGTATTTGTTCGGTATTTCTCTTTGTGTAAATAGGTCGGCTGTCAAAGCCCAACCACGAACGCTTTGCGTTCTAAAAACACTAAGTGTTTTATAGAATGCTACGCATTTTGGTTAACTTTGACAGCCTATCTTTTTATTATCGCTTCGCTTTATTCTTTCGTTTTTTTGCTAAGTGCGAATAGGTCGGCAAGAAAAATGCCCGTCTGCGAACGCTTCGCATTCTTGACGTATTTTCCTTTGCCTATCTCTTTTTTATCGCTTCGCTCTGTTATTCGTTATTTCTTTTTATGATTCGCTTTTATCTCGTGGGCTCTGCCCACACCCGCACGCTTTTTGTAAAAAGCGTGGCAAAAACTTTTGTGTTTTGGCTTTGTGCGTTATTCTGCAATCATTGCTTCGGCAAGTGCTTCAAGCTTCGGTGTATCGCTTTCCTTTAGTGCTGATGCGATTGTTACTGTCGGCTCTACCAAAACGCAGTTCTTATAGCCCTCGCAGTATGCTTTCATTAACTTTCCTGCCATCGGTGCCCATGAGCCGTTCTCGATGAATCCGATCTTTCTCTGCTGGAAATTCTTTATCTTGAGGTGATAGAGTAAATCCTCCATGCACGGGAAAAGTGCGCCGTCATAGGTAGGGCATGCAAGTACAAGCTTATCATACTCATAGCAAGACTCGATGCACTCTGCCATATCGTCACGTGCCAAATCGAAAAGCTTTACCTTTTCGCCCTTTGCAGAGAGAATTTCGGCAAACTTTTTAGCCGCTTTTTCTGTATTTCCGTGAATTGAAGCATAGGCAAGTGTTGTTGCTTTTTTCTCCGGGCGGTAGCTTGACCATGTATCGTACTGCTTGATATAGTGAGACAAGTCGCCTGTCAAAACAGGGCCGTGGAGCGGGCAGATTGTTGCTATATCAAGTGCGGCGGCTTTCTTTAAAAGTGCCTGAACCTGAGCGCCGTACTTGCCCACGATATTTATGTAATATCTTCTTGCCTCGCAGTCCCATCCCTCAGGATCGTCATAGTCGAGTGCGCCGAATTTTCCGAATCCGTCTGCTGAGAAGAGAATTTTCTCTGAGCTTTCGTATGAAACCATAACCTCAGGCCAATGAACCATAGGAGCCATGACGAATGTGAGGGTATGAGTGCCAAGCTCAAGAGTGTCTCCCTCTTTTACGGTCACATATCTATCGGACAAATCTTCGTCAAAGAACTTCGGAATCATTGCGAAAACCTTAGCGTTTGAGACGATTTTCATCTCAGGATACTTTTTGCACACGGCTAAAACATTGTATGCGTGGTCGGGCTCCATGTGGTGGACGACAAGGTAATCGGGAGTTTTGCCGTCAAGCTCGGTTTCGAGGTTTTTAAACCACTCGTCCGTTGCTCTTCTGTCGACGGTATCCATGAGGGCGATTTTCTCGTCCATTATGAGGTATGAGTTATAAGAAACTCCGTTCGGAACAATGTACTGGCTTTCAAAGAGATCAATTTCGTGATCGTCACAGCCGATATATTTTACTGTTTCTGAAATATTAATTTTCATGTGAAATCATCCTTTCGTAAATTAAAATTACAACTGAATTAACTAAATCATAACACATAAATATGAAATTTTAAATACTCAAAAGGTGCCCAAAAATGCAATATTTTCGATTCTTATTAATTCTTAAAAATAATTAAAAACTTGTAACTTTTCTGTTGTAAAATCAAAACGCTTGTGGTAAGGTAAGCGTAGCCGAAAGATGAAAAAATGTGTGCGAAATCGGCTAAACTCATTTATGGGGAGGATTTTCATATGTCGATAATTTATAACGAAAAAGAGAAGCTTTTCAAGCTCGATACCAAGGGTTCAAGCTATATAATTCAGGTGTTTGACGAGGGTTATTTACTTCACCTTTACTACGGTGCAAAAATTCCCGATATGAATGTCAAGGGACTTGCCTACAAGGGAATGTATGCTTCGCATCATCCGTCAAATCCGACAATCAATGCAATTTACGGAACGGATCAGATGTTCTCGCCTGACCTTGCGCCGATGGAGTATCCGACATTCGGAGCGGGTGATTTCAGAACAAGTGCTCTTCAGATTAAAAACTCTAAGGGCAATGACGTAACCGATATCAGATATAAGTCTCACAAGATATATAAAGGAAAGCCAAAGCTTGAGGGACTTCCGGCAACCTACGCAAACGAGGACGAGGCAACAACGCTTGAAATTGTTTGTGAGGACAGCGTAACAAAGGCAGAGGTAACGCTCATTTACACGGTATTCGAGGAGTATTCTGCCATGACGAGAAGTATCAGAGTGGAAAATACTTCGGGTGAGAGTATGGAGCTTGAGAGAGTTCATTCGGCTTGCGTAGATTTTCCGTCCATGGACTACAAGTTTGTTCATCTTTACGGCGAATGGTTTGAGGAGAGAAAAGAGGTTCAAAGACCGCTTGAGCACGGCATTCAGGGAATTTATTCCAAGCGTGGCGGTTCTTCACACGAGCACAACCCGTTTGCCGCTTTAATCGGAAGTGATGCAACAGAGGACTTTGGCGAGGCTTACGGCTTCAACTTTGTTTACAGCGGAAACTTCGTCATGGAGGTTGACTGCGACTCGAGAGACTGCTCACGCTTTGTCTGCGGAATCAACCCGGAGACTTTCTCGTGGCATCTTGCTTCGGGTGATAGCTTCCAGACCCCCGAGCTTGTCATGGTTTACTCGAACGAGGGCTTAACGGGAATGTCTAAGACTTTCCATAAGCTTTATATGAAGCATCTCATTCGTTCAAAGTGGAGAGATGTCAAGCGTCCGCTTCTCATCAACTCATGGGAGGCAGCTTACTTTGATTTTGACGACGACAAGCTTGTCGCATTTGCAAAGGAGGCACACAAGCTCGGTATTGAGATGCTTGTCATGGATGACGGTTGGTTCGGTAAGAGAAACGACGACACATCATCACTCGGTGACTGGTATCCGAACAAAAATAAAATCAAAGGCGGACTTTCCGATTTAATCAAGCGTGTAAATGACGAGGGGCTCAAGTTCGGTATTTGGTATGAGCCTGAAATGATAAACGAGGACAGTGAGCTTTACAGGGCTCATCCCGACTGGTGTCTGCATGTTGACGGAAGAGTGGGATGCATAGGAAGAAATCAGCTGGTTCTCGATATGTCAAGACAAGAGGTTGTTGATAATCTTTTTGAGCAGATGAGCGAGGTTTTCAGCAACAATAATATTTCTTACATCAAGTGGGACTATAACCGTTCGCTCACGGAGGCGGCTTCGGCTACTCTTCAGGCGGGCAGACAGAAAGAGATTTTCCACCGCTTCATTCTCGGAACATATCAGCTTATGGACAGATTCACCAAGGCTTTCCCTGATGTTCTCTTTGAGAACTGCGCTTCGGGCGGCGGAAGATTTGATGCGGGCATGCTCTATTTTTCACCGCAGATTTGGACAAGTGACGATACCGACGCAATCGAGCGTGCTACAATCCAGTTTGGCACATCGCTTTGCTATCCGATTTCATCAATGGGTGCACACGTTGCCGCAAGACCGAGAGTCTCGCTTGAAGCAAGGGGCGACGTAGCTATGATGGGTACATTCGGCTACGAGCTTGACCCACGCAAATTAAGTGATGAGGAAAAGGAGATTGTTAAGTCACAGGTTGCCGATTATCACAAGTACTACGATCTTATTCACTTTGGTGATTTCTACCGTCTGATTAAGCCGACCGAAAACAATTACCACTGTGCTTGGCAGTATGTAAGTGAAAGTAAGGATGATACCTTGGCGGTTGTGTTTACAATGAGACAGAGAAGAACACCGTTCTTCATCCTTAAATTAAAGGGACTTGACCCCGATACTCTTTATAAAGACGAAGAGACGGGCGAGGTTTACTCGGGTGCGCTTCTTATGAATGCGGGAATTAATCTCACACCTATTGTGTCTGAAATTACCGACCGTGCTCCCGGAACTGACGGCACGAGCCTGAGAAAACATTTTGTTGCCGTAAAATAAAAACCACAGATAAAAAACAGCATTGGCGAAAAACGTCAATGCTGTTTTCAGTTAAGGCTGCTTTTTAACCTTTGCCATAATTTTAAGTATGCTTTCCTTTTTGTTAAAAATAATCATATCGTTAGACATATCTATAAAATAGAATTTTCTGTCCGTGGAAATTTCCGCATCATAGATAATTGAGCGGAATTTTTTGATGGCTTCGGTAACCGTAAATGTTCCAATCATTGCGGCAACATATTCGCCCTCGGGAATGAAGCCGTTACATTTCTCGTCGGAAAACATGGGAAGTCTGAAAACGGAGTCGGGTGAATTTTTGAGTTCATCCTTAACTGTGTAACAGCCGCCGCCGACTGGACCGCGAAGCTCATAATAATCAACATCACTGCTGTAGGGGCGTGAGATAATTCCCGTTTTCTCTCTTTTTTCAAAGAAAAGCTCGTTAAGCGGATGCTTTTTCAGAATTTCTTCGTTTTTAACCGTTTGCAGAAGTATGAGCCTTGTGGTTTCAAGCTCGAAAATCTGCTTTTGAAGAACCTCGGCTTGCTTAATCGCAACATCGGAGAAGCTCGACTTATTATTTGAATAGAGAATGTTCTTGATTTCGTCAAGAGAAAGTCCCGCTGTTTGATATGCCTTAATCATCTTGACCATCATCATCTGCTTAGGGTGGTAGTAGCGGTAGCCCGTTTCACCTGTTTCATAGGGCTTTAATATGTCATTATTGTCATAAAAAATAAGAGTTTTGCGCGTAATGCCGCAGAAATTTGCGAATTCTCCGCATGATAAAAGCTTGTCGTCCATGAAAAATCTCCGTTAAATTATCAGTGGTTCTACAATATTTATTATATACTGTGGTTTAAGTAAACAGTGGATGTCAAGATTATACGAAATAAATGTGACGATTTTGTGAATATTTGCCTGTTGACCTTGCCCTAAGGGTACAGTTTATTATAACAATGCTTCTTTCGAAGCACAAACCGTTATATCGGGAAAAGAAAGGAAATCTTATTATGAAGATTAAAAAGTTCCTCTCTCTTGCACTCGCTCTTACAATTGCTATGACAAGTTTTGCAGGTTGCTCTTCAAGCTCCTCCTCAACTTCTGATAGCTCAACAGACACTACAGCAGAGAGCACAACAGAGTCAACAGAGACAGCTGAGAGCACAGACGAGGCTACAGCTAAGAATGCAGAACTCTATCCGGGCACAGCAGAGGCTGGCTCACTCACAATTGATATCGGCATGGAGCCTACTTCCATCAACTCCCTCCTCGGCACATATGTTGCTGACGGCAGAGTTACAGGCGCTATGCAGGTAGGTCTTACAAAGACAGACGAGAACGACCAGCCTGTCGGTGACGCAGCTGAGAGCTGGGATGTCAGCGACGACGGTCTTGTATACACATTCCACCTTCGTGAGGGTATGCAGTGGTCTAACGGCACACCTCTCACAGCAAACGATTTCGCATTTGCTTGGAAGACTCTCTTGACACCTGACACAGGTGCTGAGTATGCTTACTTCGCATACAGCACAGCTCAGATCAAGAACGCTGAGGCTTTCTACAACGGCGAGTGCGAGTGGGAAGATGTCGGTGTTAAGGTACTCGATGACACAACTCTCGAGGTAACACTTGCAGCTCCTATCCCATACTTCACTTCTCTCTTAAGCCAGGGCTGCATGCTTCCTGTCAACGAGGAGTACTACAACGAGGTTGGTGCAGACAAGTACTGCACATCTCCTGAGACTTCAATCTCTTCCGGTCCTTATGTTCTTGACACATGGACTCACGATTCCGAGATTGTTCTCACAAAGAACGAGAACTTCTACAATGCAGATGCAGTTTCTCTCGAGAAGCTCGTCTACAAGATGTACACAACAACTGATACAAAGCTCAACGCATTCAAGGCAGGCGAGGTTGATGTTATCTCCCTTTCCGGTGACCAGACAGCTCAGCTCAAGGCAGAGGGCTTCACACCTGTTGAGTACACAACTCAGTCCGAGTACCACATCCTCTTCAACTGCGAGGATGAGTACATGAGCAACGTTAACCTCAGAAAGGCTATCGACGCTTGCTATTCAAGAAACGACTTCATCACAGCTATCCGTAAGGATGCTTCTGTTGCAGCTAACACATTCGTTCCATCTCCTGTTTCCGGTTACGACGGAACATCTTATGCAGAGGCTCTCGCAGCTAAGATCGGCACAGACGGTGTTGTAAGAAGCGCAGATGTTGATTCAGCTAAGGCTAACGAGTATCTCGACAAGGCTCTTGAGGAGCTCGGATGCACAAAGGAAGACCTCTCAGCTCATCTCTCCATGAACTGCGGCGACTCTGATGTTGCTATGAACCAGGCAGCTTTCTTCCAGGAGGCTATCAGAACTGTTCTCGGTATCGAGATCGAAGTTAAGTCGATGCAGACAAAGGCTCAGTCCGCTGAGAGAACTGCAGGTAACTACGTAATGGATATCACAGGCTGGCTCGGCGACTACAACGATCCTATGACATGGTATGACATGTGGATCACAGGTGGCGGTAACAACTCCACAAAATGGTCTAACGCTGAGTACGACGCATTAATCAAGGACGCTAACGCTCAGACAGATCTCGAGGCTCGTCAGGAAGACTTCTATCAGTGCGAGCAGCTTCTCCTCGATGAGATGCCAATCTCCTGCATCTATTCCGCAGCAGGCGTATACGCTGTTTCCGGTAAGGTAAGCAACTACATCATCGATGCATGGCAGTTCAGCTTCCTCTACGCAACAGTTCAGTAATAATTCGATTATTACAAATATTTAACATGAGTACTCCAATTATTTTTTGTATGTAGTGTTAGCAATTGGCAGGCGTTTAGGCGTCTGCCCATTGCGCTATTGAAATTATTGACGCTATTTAAAGATAATCGGAGAATAAAAAAGAATAACCCGATATTACATTTCTTTTCAAAAAATTGAGTCCGGCAACAGTCGGGCTCTTTTTATTTGAAAATTAGCGATAAAAGAAAATTCCTCAAGACAAAAGCCTTGAGGAATTAATATTTTAAAATTAGATATTTCTGATG
>CAVBOS010000016.1:0-17601 GCA_963597005.1 Lachnospiraceae bacterium | reverse complement strand
TGTGTTTTTCATAATGTTTACTCCTTTAAATTTTGATTAGGTTTGATTTTGTTTGTTGTTTTGTCGTTTGCTATGGCTAAATTATACATGAGCGAAACGGACAGAAAACGGACAAGCTTTTTGTCCGCTTTCTTAAGCTTTCAGACAAAAGAAAAGAGCGGTCAAAGACCGCCCAAAGAGTAACTATATAAATCAAAATTATTAATCAAAAATTAATCGAGTATCCTGCGTTCTCGAGAAGCTTTTTAACAGAACGGATGAATTTCTCTTTATCGTTCTGTTTTTCCATCGCATTGGGTGCGCAAGAGAAATGCACCTCATTTCCGACAGCAAAAACCGTTCCGACAACGATATAGTCCTCGTCCTTGTCGAGCGTACTTTGTGCCGTTTGAAGCTTTTGAGCGACAGTGAACATATCCTCGTCTTCAATCGGAATGTCAAAATAAATTTGTGCGCTTTTTTCACTCACAAAAATCTCTCTTGAGATAAGCGAAAGGGAATTGAGTGCTTTGTCCGATTCAAATTCGTTGTGAATACTGCTTGACGACAAAAATTCGCCAGAGCTGAACGAAAGAACGCTTGCGTCTATCTGACCGAGGTCTGCCATAAGCTTGCCTGCGGCGATTATAATTTTAGAAATCTCGCTTGTTTTGCCCGAAATGAGCACGCCGTTCTCTCCGCCCTTTGGTGCGCCGTATTCCTCGGGATAAACGACGATAATCGGAGTTATATTAGAGCCATTAAATTCCGAATAGGCACTTTTTGCCGTGAAAGCCATTTTTGCGGCTTTGACGGGTGAGACGTTATCTACATGATATCCCGGCTGGACGCCGATAATTATTCTATACTCCATATCTTTCTCCTGTTGGCGGAAGTTCCGCATACTGTATACAACTGATACAAACGGGAATATAATAACCGAATTGAAGGGGAAATATGTTAACAGAAATTAAATTATTTTATGTTTTGGATTTTGTCATATATTTATGATACAATCAAACTGAATTTGCAATGAAAGTGACAAGGCGGTGAGTGAAATTTACGATTTGGACGAGGCTCGTGAAAAAGTAATCGGCAATCTGAGAGAACGCAGAAAAATCGGAACACTCAGCGAAAAAAGCCTTCATGCGGTGCTTAAATATTACTTTGAGCCGAACGGTGAAAATCACGAGGTTAAGCTTGGAAGCTTTTTTGCCGATGCTGTGGGAGAGAACGGTATAATAGAAATTCAGACGAGGGCGGCTTACCGTCTGAAGACTAAGCTGATGTATTTTCTTGCCGTGAGCGATGTCACGCTTGTTTTGCCCGTCATTCGCAAAAGAAAGCTCGTTTGGATAGACCCCAATACGGGAGAGATGAGCGAGGGCGGACGTGTCACAAAACGTGGGCGGCTTTGCGACGCCTTTTTTGAGCTCGGCGGAATAATCGATTTGCTCGATAATCCACGGCTTCATATTTGCGTGATGCTCCTTGATGTAACCGATTACAAGCTTTTGGACGGATACGGAGACAAGAAGAAAATCCGTGCTTCAAAGTTTGACAGAATCCCCGACGAGGTGATAGAGGAGATATATCTCAACTGCGATGAGGATTATCTTGAACTTTTGCCAGATGAAATATATGATTTTACGGAGGATTTCACCGCATCTGAATTGTCAAAGAAGCTTAAACTTAAGTCACCGCATGCATACAGCCTTATACATGTGCTTGAGAAATTTGATTTAATACGGGAAACAGGACTTAAGGGCAGAGCGAAAAGCTACAGGCTTAATTTGAAGAAGGAAGAAGATTTATGAACAGCAAAGAGAATAAAAAGAAGATATACATATTAAACGCACTGATAATCATTATGCTGATATTCATCTGGGGTCACTCCATGGTTCCGGCGGTGCAGTCGAGCGAAGAAAGCGGCTACTGGGCGACTTATCTCATTCCGATACTCAAGGTGTTTGTCGGCGAAAAGCTTGCCACGGAATACCTCGTGAGAAAGCTTGCGCATTTTTCGGAATATGCGGTGTTTGGATTTATAGTTGCACTCAGAGTAAAACAAAGTCAAAAGCTTGACATAAAGCTAATCGGGAAAGCAGAGGGAGCGTCGTTCTTGACTGCATTCCTCGATGAGAGCATTCAGGTTGTTTCGGGAAGAGGCCCGATGATAACCGATGTTTGGATAGATTCATTCGGTGCTTTCACGGGAATACTTGTTTGTTCACTCATTCTTTTTGTGACAGAAAGGAGAAAGCATGCACGCAGAACTTCTTGAAAGGCTCAGACCGTTAACTGACGAGGAGCGGGCATACCATGACGGAAAAACCGAGATTGACCGTGAAATATATATGTCGGAGAACACCGCAAAGATAAACGCCGAACGGCTCATGGACACGGGCAAGCTTATAAGCATAAGAAAGCACTCACGCTTTGTGCATTTTCCTCCGCATACTCACGATTATGTGGAAGTCGTGTATATGTGTTCAGGAAAAACAAGACACATTATCAACGGCGCTGAGGTGGAACTGAACGAGGGCGAGCTTCTTTTTCTCAACCAAAACAGTATTCAGGAGATTTTGCCCGCAGGCGAAAACGATATAGCGATTAATTTTATCATTTTGCCTGCGTTTTTTGACTATGCACTGAATCTCATGGACGAAAACCAGCTGAAAGAATTTCTCATCGACTGTATGTCGGGTAAGGAATCAAGCGTCAATTATATGCACTTCAGAGTGGCAGACGCTTTGCCCGTGCAAAATCTTGTCGAGAATCTAATCTGGACGCTTTTAAATCCCCAGCCCTACAAACAGCTGATGAACAAGGCAACCATGGGAATTTTGCTCATGCAGCTGACGAACTATATAAACGTGATGGACACGAACGCACAGTCCGAGTCGAGAAAATTCGTAATGATGGTGCTCTCATTCATTGAGGAAAATTACCGTGACGGTGAGCTCACAACGCTTGCCAAGCTAATGCACTGCGACTTGAGCTGGCTTTCGAGGGAGATTAAGCGTCAGACAGGACAGAATTTCACTGACCTTGTGCAAAATAAGCGACTCAGTCAAGCGGCTTATTATCTCACAAACACAAGAATGATAATATCGGATATTGCGCTTTCCGTGGGATATGAGAATATCAGCTATTTCCACAGACTTTTTAAAAAGAAATACGGTGTTTCACCGAGGCAGTGCCGACTTAACTCGGCTTGCAAATAAGGACAGTTTTTTAGTCAAAAGCTGTCCTTTTATTTTGTGCCCCGAGTGCTATAATCTAACTATAGTTAATTGTACGGCACAAAAATAAAGGAGTGGATTAAGTGAAGTATTATTTGGCGGTTGACATCGGTGCTTCCAGCGGAAGACTTATGCTCTCTTATCTTCAGGACGGAATTATGAAGCTTGAAGAGGTTCACCGTTTTCCTAACGGTATGAAAGAAAAGAACGGTCACAAATGCTGGGACATTAAGGCGCTTTTCTCGGAGATTATCACGGGAATGAAAAAGTGCAAGGAGATGGGAATAAAGCCCGAGAGCATCGGAATTGACACATGGGCAGTAGACTTTGCACTCATCGACAAGGACGGAAATTTAGTCGGTGACACAGTGGGTTATCGTGATTCGAGAACAGAAAACGCTGACAAGCTCGTATATGAGTATATTCCAGAGAAAGAGCTCTATGCACGCACGGGCATTCAGAAGCAGAAATTCAACACGATTTATCAGCTTATGGCGGTAAAAACCCAGAACCCCGAAGACCTTGAAAAAGCGGACACCATGCTTTTGATTCCTGATTATCTTAATTTTCTTCTCACTGGAGAAAAGCTCACGGAGTACACAAACGCATCGACAACTCAGCTTGTGAGTCCGACAACAAAGGATTGGGACTTTGAGCTTATCGATATGCTCGGCTATCCGAGAAAGCTTTTTACAAAAATAGCTCTTCCCAAAACAAAGGTCGGTTCTCTCAAAAAGGAGATTATTGAAGAGGTTGGATTTGACTGCGATGTCATTCTTCCCGCTACTCACGACACGGGCTCGGCTGTTGTAGCCGTTCCTGCAGAGGGAGACAATGTTCTCTATATCAGCTCGGGAACCTGGTCGCTTATGGGCACGGAGCTTTTTGAGGCAAACTGCTCAGAGGAGAGCATGAAGAGAAATCTTACCAATGAGGGCGGTATCGATTATCGTTTCCGCTATCTCAAAAATATCATGGGTATGTGGATGATAAACTCTGCAAGAAGCGAGCTTGCACCGCATATGCCGTTCGGTGAGATTTGCGAGGGAGCATCAAAGGAAAGCATCAAATCAATCGTACCTGCTAATGACGACAGATTTATGGCGCCGAAATCGATGAGCGAGGAAATCAAAAAGGCTTGTGAGGAGACAAACCAGCAGATTCCCGAGGGCATATTCGAGACGGCGGCGGTCATTTACAACAGCCTTGCAAAGTGCTATGCAGACACTGCGACAGAGCTTGAAGAAATGACAGGTGAGAAGTATGATGCGATTCATATTGTCGGCGGCGGCTCAAGTGCAGATTATCTCAATAGACTGACCGCAAAGGCAAGCGCAAAGAAGGTTATCACGGGTCCCACCGAGGCAACGGCAATCGGAAATGTAGCTGTTCAGATGATGGCTTCAGGCGAAATTGACGACTTAAAGGCGGCAAGAAAAATTATTCTTAAATCTTTCGAATGCAAAGAATTTTAATTTATATAAGGAGGATAATATGACAAAACCATTAGTAGAAACAAAGGCAAGAGCAGGCGTTTTCTCAATCGCTCTGGGAGCATATCTCCCGCAGTTCCCGTCACTTGTTCCTGAGTTTGAGAGCCAGTACGAGGCTTTCAAAAAGACAATTCCCGAGACAGTCGAGCTTATCGATGGCGGAATGGTCACAACAAAGGAGCAGGCAATGGCAGCCGGCGACAAGTTCCGTGCGGCAGACGTTGACATCGTATTTTTACAGCTTCTCACTTACGCAACAAGCTACAATATGCTTCCCGCAGTAAGAGATCTCGATGTTCCTGTTGTTCTTGTAAATGTACAGAAGCTAAAGGCTCTTGATTATGACCACACCGACATTGCTTCATGGCTCGGCGAGGGCTACGCTTGCGGTGCTGTCGGCGAGATGGTAGCTGACCTCGAGCGTGCGGGCAAGAGACATGCTGTTATCACAGGTGTTGTTGAGGGCGGCGATCCCGAGGTTCAGGCTGAAATCGAGGATTGGTGCAAGGCGGCTCAGGTAAGACGCCGTTTCCGTGACACAAATATTGCTCAGATCGGCAGACCGTACCCGGGTATGATGGATCTTTACATCGATGAGACAAACCTTTACCACAGAATGTTCCTTTACACAAAGCAGTTTGACTGGGAGAAGATGTGGGCTATTGCCGACAACATCACAGACGAAGACGCTATCCGTGAGAAGGCACAGGACATTCTCGATACATTTGATATCGAGGGCGGCGGCTCCATTGAAGAGGTCTGGGAGATGGCTAAGTATGTTGTAGCGTTCGAGAAGTGGGTAAAAGAAGAGAACTTGGGTCTTATCGCTTCTCACTATGACGGATTTGCTCAGGGCAAGGCTGGCACACTCGATTCCATGCTCATTCCCGCATTCTCCATGCTCATCAAGCAGGGTACAGCTTGCGCAGTTGAGGGAGATATGAAGGTTGCTATGGCAATGTCCATTCTCAAGACAATCAGCGGCATGGGTCAGCTCTCCGAGATGTACTCAATCGACTTCAATGATGATATCTGCATCATCGGTCACAGCGGTTCGGGCGACGCAGACATTTCCTCAAAGAAGCCGACAATGAAGATTGTTAAGGTCTTCCACGGCAAGACAGGCGGCGGATATCTCACTCAGTTCTATCCGCACTTAGGTCCCGTCACATATCTTGCAATCACTCAGGATAAGGACGGAAACTTCAAGTTTGTTGTAGCCGAGGGCGTAAACGAGGAAGGAAAGATTCTTTCATTCGGTGACACTAACATGAGAACAAGATTCACATGCGGTGCAAGAGAGTTTGTTAACCGTTGGAGCGAGGCAGGCCCGACTCATCACATGGCAGCGGCTTCAGGCAGACACATCGACACAATTCTCAAGGTCGCAAAGATTATGAACATTCCTTGCGAGATTGTTACAAGATAAATCATTTTTAAATATATCAGACAGTATAAAACAACTTTTTGGCTTAAATATAAGCGGAGGATAATATGAAATTTTTAGATGCAGAATTTGTTAAAGGCTTTATCAGAATGGCAGACGACGGCTGGCAGCAGGGCTGGCATGAGAGAAACGGCGGAAACCTTTCCTATCGTGTAAAGGCTGAGGAAGTTGAGTCCGTTAAGGAGAACTTCGAGCCGAAGGCTTGGCAGCCGATCGGAACAAGCGTTCCAAACCTTGCTAACGAGTATTTCCTTGTAACTGGTTCCGGAAAGTACTTCAGAAACGTTATCATAAAGCCTGAGGATTCCATTTGCATGATCGAGCTTGACGATAAGGGCGAGAACTACAGAATCGTTTGGGGCCTTGTAAACGGCGGCAGACCGACAAGTGAGCTTCCTTCTCACCTTATGAACCTTGAGGTTAAGAAGCTTCAGGACGAGAGATACCGTGTAGTTTACCACGCACACACAACAAACATTATTGCTCTCACATTCGTTCTTCCTCTTGAAGACAAGGTCTTCACAAGAGAGCTTTGGGAGATGGCTACAGAGTGTCCTGTTGTTTTCCCGGCAGGTATCGGCGTAGTTCCGTGGATGGTTCCGGGCGGCAGAGAAATCGCTGTTGCTACAAGTGACCTTATGAAGAAGTATGACCTCGCTATCTGGGCACACCACGGCATGTTCGCAGCAGGCTTTGACTTTGACCTCACATTCGGTCTTATGCACACAGCAGAGAAGTCAGCAGAGATTCTTGTTAAGATGCTCTCCATGACAGGCACAAAGCGTCAGACAATTACTCCCGATAACTTCAGACAGCTTGCTAAGGACTTCAATGTAACTTTACCTGAGGAGTTCCTTTACGAGAAGTAATTAATACAATCTGACAACAAGCTAAAAGCACACATATATACTTTCTTTTGGGGCGAATGAAACCGTTTGTCGATTTAGGCGGCGGACGGTTTTGTTCGAGCCAAAGAAAAACATCGACCATAAGGTAATACATTCACAGATACATTATCCTTACAAAAAAGGCAAAGACTCGGATTAATCTGAGTCTTTGCCTTTTTCTTGACCGTTTTGGGCAAAAGAAAAGGGAGAACCCAAAGGTTCTCCCAAATTTTATAAAGTAAGTAGGTATTTATCAGACAACACCCTGAGCGAGCATAGCGTCTGCAACCTTTACGAAGCCAGCGATGTTAGCGCCGACAACATAGTTCTTCGGATGACCGTATTTCTCTGCTGCTGCGTCTGCGTTAGCAAAGATGTTCTCCATGATTGTTTTGAGCTTAGCGTCAACCTCTTCAAATGTCCAAGAAAGTCTCTGGCTGTTCTGGCTCATCTCGAGTGCTGATGTAGCAACGCCGCCTGCGTTGGAAGCCTTGCCGGGAGCAAAGAGAACGCCAGCTTCCTGGAGAGCGATTGTAGCGTCAGGAGTTGTAGGCATGTTAGCACCCTCTGCAACTGCGATTACGCCGTTAGCAATGAGCTTCTTAGCGTCGTCGATGTTGAGCTCGTTCTGAGTTGCGCAAGGAAGTGCGATGTCAACCTTAACTTCCCACTGGTTTGTGCCCTCAGCCTTCTTGTCGTGATACTGAGCGGAAGGTCTCTGTGCTGCATACTCTGTGAGTCTTGCACGCTTAACCTCTTTGATTTCCTTGAGGAGAGCAACGTCAATTCCCTCAGGATCGTAAACCCAACCTGTGGAATCAGAGCATGTGACAGGCTTTGCACCGAGCTGATATGCCTTCTCGATAGCGTAGATAGCAACGTTGCCTGCACCGGAAACGGAAACTGTCTTGCCTGCGATGTCAATGCCGTTCTTCTTGAGCATAGCGTTTGTGAAGTAGAGGAGACCGTAGCCTGTAGCCTCTGTTCTTGCGAGAGAGCCGCCGAATGTGAGGCCCTTACCTGTGAGAACGCCCTCGTAGGAGTTGCGGATTCTCTTGTACTGACCGTACATATAGCCGATTTCTCTTGCACCTGTACCGATGTCACCGGCAGGAACGTCTGTGTCCTGACCGATGTGTCTGTAAAGCTCTGTCATGAAGCTCTGGCAGAAAGCCATGATCTCTCTGTCGGACTTGCCCTTCGGGTCGAAGTCGGAGCCGCCCTTGCCGCCGCCGATCGGAAGACCTGTGAGGCTGTTCTTGAAGATCTGCTCGAAGCCGAGGAACTTGATGACGCCGAGGTTTACGGATGGGTGAAGTCTGATGCCGCCCTTGTAGGGACCGATAGCTGAGTTGAACTGAACTCTGAAGCCGCGGTTAACCTGAACCTTGCCGTTATCGTCGACCCACGGAACACGGAACATAAGCTGTCTTTCAGGCTCTGTGATTCTTTCAAGGATGCCTGCTGCCTGATATTTGGGATCTGCATCGAGAACCGGCTCGATGGACTCGAGAACCTCTGTTGCTGCCTGGATGAACTCGGGCTCGGAAGGATTCTTCTTCTTGAGGAGCTCTAACTGCTCTTGAACGTATGACATAAAAATAACCTCCGTTAAATTGGCAGATTTTAGTTTGTTTGCAAAATCGCACTGCGATGTGAACTTCTTTCTGATTCATATCTGCCTTTAATGATTTTAAGGGCTAAAGCACAACAGTTGTGCTTTACCGTGGCGTTGGTTTGATTTTAGCACAAAAAATTCAAAAAAACAAGAAGATTGTAGTATTTTTATCTTTTTATGCAATTTTTGTGCTTTGACACTTCATAAATAATGCGTTTTTGCAAATATGAGACTTGCTTTGACTCTGTAATTTACCGAAGCACATTCCGATTGTAGCAAATTGTACAGAAATCTATTTTCTTTCAAATAATATTTCTTTAAAGGCATTAAAACTTATTTGTCAAGTAAAAAATATTTCAGGACAAAAGACATTAACCCCAAAACAAAAAGTATACTAAATCGGTATACTTAATCGATAGAAAATATGGATATGAATTTTGAAAAATTCATCTTGGCTTAACGGTTTGATAATTTTTAGCGAATAGTATATAATCTAACTAAAATGAGAGCAAGCAAAATATAAACTCACAAGAGGTTAAAATGGAAAATACAGAAAACAAACTGAAAATATCTGTCCTCGGCGCTGGAAGCTGGGGAACTGCTATAAGTCTTCTTCTCTTTGATAACGGTCATGAAGTCACTCTTTGGTCTCACAGCAAGGAGGAAATTGAAAATATCGAGAGAACTCACGAAAATGCCTCTAAATTACCCGGTGTAAAGATGCCCGACGGCATGAAATATTCTGCCGATCTTGAGAGCAGTGTGAAAAGTGCTGAGGTTATCGTTTTGGCTGTTCCGTCCTCGGTCATAAGAGGAATGGCGGCAAAGGTAGGCGGCTTTTCCCGTGAGGGTCAGATTATAGTTACTGTTTCCAAGGGAATTGAGGAGGGTACATTAAAAACCCAGTCTCAAATTGCCGAGGAGGAGATAAAGAATGCTCCCGTTGTTGCTCTTTCAGGCCCGAGCCACGCAGAGGAAGTCGGAAGAAGACTTCCGACAACACTTATTTCGGCATCGAATGACCTTGAGAGTGCAAAAATCATTCAGGATGCATTCATGAATAATTATGTTAGAGTTTACACGAGTGAAGATGTTCTCGGAGTGGAGCTTGGCGGTTCGCTCAAGAATGTCATTGCTCTTGCGGCAGGAATGATTGACGGTATGGGATTCGGTGACAACGCAAAGGCGGCGCTTATCACAAGAGGAATTGCCGAGATGTCACGACTTGCCATTGCAATGGGCGCAAAAGCGGAGACGCTTGGCGGACTATCGGGCATAGGCGACCTTATTGTTACCTGTGAGAGCCGTCACAGCCGAAACAGAAAGGCGGGCTATCTCATCGGTCAGGGAATGACAACGGAACAGGCCATGCGTGAGGTAAAAATGGTAGTCGAGGGAGTTTATTCCGCAAAGGCAGCTTTGTCACTCGGAAAAAAATACGGCGTGAGCCTTCCTATCATTGAGGAAGTAAATCATGTTCTGTTTGACGGAAAGGACACGAAAGAGGCTGTCGGCGACCTTATGGGCAGAGACAAAAAATCTGAATACTGATAAAATTACAGCGGAGCACGAAAATAGCTCCGCTTTCCTTATTTCCTTGACAAAAAGGGTGCGTTTACATATAATGTAGTAGTCTTATTATGCTATGAAGGAGTGAGGAGTTTCGAGCGTTGTCCCGGGATTCCTTATATTTATTTTTGCCAAAATTCAAAGAAAAGAGGAAGTAAAATGTCAAGAGATACTTACGAGTCCCCATTATCTTCAAGATACGCAGACAAGGAGATGAAATATCTTTTCTCTCCGGACATGAAATTCAGAACCTGGAGAAAGCTCTGGATTGCTCTTGCCGAGTCTGAGAAAGAGCTTGGCCTTAATATCACAGACGAGCAGATTGAGGAGCTGAAGGCTCATGCCGACGACATCAACTATGAAGTCGCTGAGGAGAGAGAGAAGCTTGTCCGCCACGACGTTATGAGCCATGTTTATGCTTACGGTCAGCAGTGCCCGAAGGCAGCGGGAATCATCCATCTCGGTGCAACATCATGCTATGTCGGAGACAACACCGATATCATCATCATGACCGAGGCTATGAAAATTATCCGCCGCAAGCTTATCGGTGTTATCCGTGTTCTTTCCGATTTTGCCGAGAAATACAAGGATCTTCCGACACTTGCTTTCACTCATTTCCAGCCTGCACAGCCTACAACGGTCGGTAAGCGTGCAACACTTTGGATTCAGGAGCTTATGATGGATCTCGAGAATGTCGAGTATCAGCTTTCCAAGGCTAAGCTTCTCGGATCTAAGGGAACAACGGGAACACAGGCTTCTTTCCTCGAACTCTTCGAGGGTGACCACGAGAAGTGCCGTATGGTTGATAAGCTTGTCGCAAAGAAGATGGGCTATGATTCATGCTTTGCGGTATCGGGTCAGACCTATTCAAGAAAGCTTGACTATCAGATGCTCAGCGTTCTTTCGGGAATTGCTCAGAGCGCAACAAAGTTCTCAAACGACATTCGTCTTCTTCAGCACCTCAAGGAGGTTGAGGAGCCGTTCGAGAAGAATCAGATCGGTTCTTCCGCAATGGCATATAAGAGAAATCCGATGAGAAGTGAGAGAATGGCTTCTCTCTCGAGATATCTCATGGTTGACGCGCTCAACCCGGCTATCACAACAGCTGTTCAGTGGTTTGAGAGAACTCTCGATGACTCCGCAAACAAGCGTCTTTCTGTTCCGGAGGGATTCCTTGCGGCTGACGCAGTTCTCAATCTCTACATGAATGTTGCTGACGGACTTGTTGTTTATCCTAAGGTTATCGAGTCAAGACTTATGGCTGAGCTTCCGTTCATGGCAACAGAGAACATCATGATGGATGCTGTTAAGCGTGGCGGAAACCGTCAGGAGCTTCACGAGCACATCAGAGTTCACTCGATGGCAGCTTCCAAGGTTGTCAAGGAGGAGGGCGGAAAGAACGACCTTCTCGAGAGAATTGCAAACGATCCGATTTTCGGCGTAACCATGGAAGATCTTCAGGGTATCTTAAAGCCTGAGAAGTATGTCGGAAGAGCTCCCGTTCAGACAGAGGACTTCTTAAACGAGGTTGTAAGACCTAAGCTCAAGGAGTATGACGATGTTCCTGAGGAGCACGCAGAAATCAACGTTTGATTTTGCGTTAAAATAATAAGCAGAAATATATTTGCGAGAGCAAGTATTGATTAAATAAATTTCAAATCTATCACTATCCAAAAGAAAGGTGAAGAAAAATGCCAGTTAAAGCTATTGTCGGCGCCAACTGGGGCGACGAGGGAAAGGGCAAGGTAACAGATGTTCTTGCCGAGACAAGTGATGTTGTCATTCGTTTCCAGGGCGGTGCCAATGCAGGCCACACTATCATCAACGAATACGGACGCTTTGCACTCCACATTCTTCCATCAGGAAGCTTCTATCCACACATCACAAACATCATCGGAAACGGTGTTGCACTTGATATCAAGAAGCTTTGCGATGAATTAAAGAGCATTGAAGATCAGGGAGTGCCGGCACCTAAGCTTATAATCAGTGAGAGAGCTCAGATTCTCATGCCGTACCACGCACTTCAGGACGGCTACGAGGAGGAGAGACTTGCGGGCCGTGCTTTCGGCTCAACTAAATCAGGTATTGCTCCGTTCTACTCGGATGTTTATGCAAAGACGGGTATCATGGTTGCAGACCTCTATGATGACGAGAGATTAAAGGCAAGACTCGGCGCAGCAGTCGAGGTCAAGAATATTCTTTTCGAGCACCTCTACCACAAGCCGAAGCTTGATTTCGATACACTTTATAACGAGCTTAAGCAGTACAGAGAGCTCATCAGACCTTATGTCGGTGACGCTGTTTCATTCGTTCACAAGGCACTCAAGGAGGGCAAGACCGTTCTTCTCGAGGGTCAGCTCGGCTCCATGAAGGATCCTATGCTCGGCATGTGCCCGATGACAACATCTTCTCATACACTCGCAGGCTTCGGTACTGTAGGTGCATGCGTTCCTCCGACAGAGCTCAAGGAGGTTATATGCGTAACTAAGGCATATTCCTCATGTGTCGGTTCTCCCACAGAGCCGTTCGTCAGCGAACTTCTCGGTGAGGAGGGTGACGAGCTTCGCCGCAGAGGCGGAGACAAGGGCGAGTTCGGTGCCACAACAGGCAGACCGAGAAGAGTCGGCTGGTTTGACACCGTCGCAACAAAGTACGGCTGCATGGTTCAGGGCGCAACCAACGTCTGCATCACATGTCTTGATGTTCTTTCCTATCTCGATGAGATTAAGGTTTGCACAGGATATGAGATTGACGGCGAAGTTACAGATGTGTTCCCTGTTCCCGCTAAGCTTTCAAAGGCTAAGCCTGTGTTCACAACTCTTCCGGGCTGGAAGTGTGACATCAGGGGAATCAAGAACTACGAGGATCTCCCTGAGAACGCAAAGAACTACGTAGAATTCATTGAAAAGGCTATTGACGCAAGAATTGGAATGGTTTCCAACGGCCCGTCAAGAACAGATATTATTTACAGGTAATCATTATGTGCGGAATTGTAGGATATATTGGAGAAAACCGAGCTGTTCCGTTCCTTTTACAGGGACTCGAAAAGCTTGAGTACAGAGGGTACGATTCTTCCGGAGTTGCAGTCTACGGCGGCGGAAAGATCGATATAGTTAAGGCAAAGGGTAGACTCAGTGTTCTCGAGGGCATTCTTGATGAGAGAGAGCCGCTCATGGGCAGCATGGGCATAGGACACACAAGATGGGCAACTCACGGTGCTCCGTCAGACCTTAACTCACATCCGCATCTCAGCGAGGACGGCCGCTTTGCGGTTGTACATAACGGAATAATTGAGAATTACCTTGAAATCCGTGAGTATTTAATCCGTAAGGGTATTGAATTTGTTTCGGAGACCGATACAGAGGTTGTTGCTCAGCTTCTTGAGTACTACTATAACGGTGAATGTCAGGGACATATTCTCGAGACTATCGCAAAGGTTATCTCAAAGGTTGAGGGTAGCTATGCACTCGGTATCATTTGCGAGGACTATTCTGACAGAATTTTCTGCGTCAGAAAGGACAGCCCGCTCATCATAGGTAAGGGTAAGGGAGAGAACTATTTAGCTTCCGATATTCCCGCAATCCTTGCCGGAACGAGAGAAATCATCAGAATTCAGGAGAAGGAAATTGCCGTTCTCACAAAGGACGACATTAAATTCTACGATACCGACCTCGAAGAAATCGAGAAGGAATCGGAGACTGTCGAGTGGGATTTGGCTTCGGCTGAAAAGGGCGGTTATCCGCACTTTATGCTCAAGGAAATCAACGAGCAGCCTGAGGTTGTGAGAAATACAATTTCTCCGAGAATCCGTGACGGAAAAATCGTTCTCGACGATGTTTCGCTCACAAAAGAAGACTTTGACAAGATTAACAAGATTTATTTTATCGGCTGCGGTACGGCGTATCATGTCGGAGTTGCAGGAAAATATACCTTTGAGAAGCTTGTCAGAATTCCTGTTGAAACAGACGTCGCATCTGAGTTCAGATACCGTGATCCGCTGCTTGACGAGCATACGCTGGTTATTATTATCAGCCAGTCCGGTGAGACGGCAGACACGCTTGCGGCACTTCGTGAGGCTAAAAAGCACGGCTCAAGAACAATTTCCATCGTTAATGTTGTCGGCTCTACTATCGCAAACGAGAGTGATGACGTTATCTATACTTGGGCAGGCCCTGAGATAAGCGTTGCTTCAACAAAGGCTTATTCTACTCAGCTTGCTGTCATGTATATGATGGGTATCTATCTTGCCGACCTTAAGGGCACGATAACAGGCGAGCAGTATGACGCGTACATCAAGGATCTTGAAAGACTTCCAGAGCTCATCAGTGAGACTCTTAAGGAAGAGGAAAAGATTCAGTATTTCGCTTCAAAGTCTTTTAGTGCTGACGATATGTACTTTATCGGAAGAAATGTGGACTATGCCGTATCTCTCGAGGCTTCTTTAAAGCTTAAGGAGATTTCGTATATTCATTCTGAAGCATACACAGGCGGTGAGCTCAAGCACGGCCCGATTTCACTTATCGAGCCGGGTACTCTTGTTATTGCCTTTGCGTCATATCAGAAACTTTTTGATAAGATGCTTTCCAATATCAAGGAGGTTAAGGCAAGAGGAGCTGTCGTACTCGGTGTTACTACTTCCGAAAGAAAGGAAATCGAGTCCGAGACAGATTTTAACTTCTATATCCCTGAAATTTCAGACTTCATGCTTCCGAGCGTTGAGGTTGTTCCGTTCCAGCTCTTCGCTTATTATGTCGCCGCTATGAGAGGCTGTGACATTGATAAGCCGAGAAATCTTGCAAAGAGCGTTACGGTAGAATAAAATAAACAAAGTGCAGATGCCCCCAAATCTCAGAGAGTCAATCTCTGAGAGGGAGCACCTTTTGCACATTTTTACCTTACTCTAAATTTCATCAAAGGAGGAAACCAATGTCCAATTCAGCATCGGTCAGCGAAAAGGTACTTGTCCTTGATTTCGGCGGACAGTACAACCAGCTTATCGCAAGGCGTGTGCGTGACCACAAGGTCTATGCGGAAATTCTTCCGTATACAACACCAATTGAAGAGATTAAAGCAAATAACTATAAGGGCATTATATTCACGGGCGGTCCAAATTCTGTCTTTGATATGAGCTCGCCGCATTACTCCAAGGAAATTCTCGAGCTTGAAATTCCTGTGCTCGGAATTTGCTACGGCTGCCAGCTTATCGCATGGATGGCAGACGGCGAGGTTAAGACCGCACCCGTTTCCGAATACGGAAAAATTGATTTCAGCGTAATCAAGAGCGATTCAAAGCTTTTTAAAGACGTTCCGACAACAAGCACTGTCTGGATGAGCCACACGGACTATATCTCAAAGGCTCCCGAAGGATTCGAGGTAACCGGCAACACAAACGATTGCCCGTGCGCAGCTATGGAGAATGTCGAGAAGAACATCTATGCCGTTCAGTTCCACCCGGAGGTAACTCATTCCGAGTTTGGTAACAAAATGCTTTACAATTTCCTTTATGAGGTATGCGCTTGCAAGGGCGATTGGGTTATGGAGAACTTCATAGATGATACTGTCGCAGCGCTCAGAGAAAAAATCGGCGATAAGAATGTCATTCTCGGTCTTTCAGGCGGAGTTGATTCCTCTGTTGCCGCAGGACTTTTGAGCCGTGCGGTAGGAAAGCAGCTCACTTGCGTGTTTGTTGACCAGGGCCTCATGAGAAAGGACGAGGGAGATTTTGTCGAGCAGACATTCACTTCGCTTTTTGATATGAATTTCGTCAGAGTTAACTGCGGAGATCACTTCATGCAGTGCCTAAAGGGCATAACAGATCCTGAAGAGAAGAGAAAGATAATCGGAACAGAATTCTATAAGGTGTTCTGGGACGAGGTTCGTGCAAGAGCTGAGGACGGATATTTTGCACAGGGAACAATTTATCCCGACAGAATCGAGTCCGGTAAGGGAAAGAGTGACGGAAAAGCTAACACAGCCGTTATCAAAACTCACCACAACATGGTTAAAAGACCAGACGACATCAAGTTTATCGATACCATTGAGCCACTCGGCGATCTTTTCAAGGACGAAGTCAGAAAGGTCGGAGAGAAGCTCGGTATTCCGAAGGAGCTTGTCTGGCGTCAGCCGTTCCCGGGCCCGGGACTTGGCGTACGCATCATCGGTGAGGTAACCGCAGAAAAGGTAAGAATTCTTCAGGACGCCGACTGGGTCTTGCGTGACGAGATGGCAAAGAACGGCTACGAGAAAGAATTGGCACAGTTCTTCTGCGTTCTTCCGGGAGTTAATTCTGTCGGAGTTATGGGTGACCACAGAACCTATGACAATGTTGTCGTTATCCGTGCGGTTACAACAGACGACTTTATGACTGCCGACTGGGCAAGAATTCCGTATGATATTCTCGCAAAGGTATCTAACAGAATCACAAACGAATGCGCCCACATCAACCGCGTGGTGTACGATATAACCTCCAAACCGCCGGGTACCGTCGAGTGGGAATAATACCAAGAGTGCTGTAAACCCGCATAAGCACTGGGTTTTAGGCTCTTAAATTCCCGATTTGATAGCAAAATGATAGCAAACTGTAAAACGGCTTTATTCTAAGTGTTCTATCGGTTTGCAGGTACAATTATCTTAATACTATAAAAGGCATTACTGACTTTTGCAGTCGGTAATGCCTTTTTTGTGTCTTCTATTATGTTCCGTTTTACTTACGAGAATTAAAAGCTACGCTTTCGGGGTAGTTATATCTCCAGTTATCGTATTCCTCTTTTGTGATTTCTCCGTTTTTAAGTTTTTCGGCTTGTTCCTGCCAAGCGGAAAACATATCGAACATTTTTAGATAGTTTGTTCCCATACCCTTATCAAGGCGTATGCAAAGCTCGTCATCAAGTTTATCGATACGGAAACCGTATAAATCCTCAAGAGTAAACAGCGTGTGCATTAAGCCGTTGTAATTGTCAATATCAGGCACAGTTAAAGCACTTGTCGATACGCCAAACACATTTGCAAGATTATTTGTTAAATCAGCCTTAGGCGTTCTTGAACCGGATTCATATTGTGCCATACGAATGTCAGCGGTTTTCTCCGGAAAGCCCACCTGCATACCGAGATATTTTTGAGTCATACCTTTTAAATTTCTAAAAAACCTTATTCTTTCGCCGATAGCCATAATATAGCCCCTCTCATTTTACTGGTAACTATCATAGCATAACAAGTTAAGCAATGTCAAGACACATAAAACAAAAAAGTTTAATATTTTTATTAAAACCACTTGACATAACGGAATATGCTTAGTATAATTATTAAACAAATAGCGTTAGGTTATTCGCAAAAATTGAATATCCGTCATATATCACGGTAATGG
>CAVBOS010000015.1:0-18288 GCA_963597005.1 Lachnospiraceae bacterium | reverse complement strand
AGAGAAAGGGCGGTCAAAGACCGCCCCTACGGGGTAAATGTTCTGTATTTTCTTTGAGTAAATAATTCGGCTGTCAAAGCCCAACCACGAACGCTATGCGTTCTAAAAATACTCCGTATTTTTGGTTAACTTTGACAGCCTGTCTCTTTAAATATCGCTTCGCTCTGTTTTTCTTTATATATCTCAGTGCTCAGCTATTTTCTTGTGGGCTCCGCCCACACCCGCACGTTTTTTGTAAAAAGCGTGGCAAAAACTTTTAACGTTTATCCGAAAATTTCCTTTGCCTTCTTAGCGAACTTCTCGCCGAGTGCCTCAAGAACCTCTGCCTTATCCTCAAGCTTAGCTTCCTTGACAAATGCATTTGCTCCGAGATGTGTGAACGGCACGCCGTGTCTCGTTCCGCCGGAATAGACCATCATACCAGCTGTAATCATGTAGTTGTTGAGATTCTGAATGACAATCTCCGTGCCGCCGTGAGAGAAATTTCCCGTTGCATAAGCACAGCCGAGCTTGTCTGCAAAGTTAATTCCCGATGTATGAAGGAACTTGAGCATCTGCCACGAAAGGTCTGCATAATAGCTTGGTGCGCCCATTGCTACGCCGACTACATCCTCAAAGTCCTCTGCCTTTGCGTCGTCGATGGAAATCATCTTAACCTCAACTCCCTCGACCTTCTCCATTCCGGCTTTGATATATTCACCGGCTCTTTTTGTATTTCCTGTTACTGAATGATAAAGTATTGCAAGCTTCATATACTTTGCTCCTTTCTTAATTTAAGTATACTTTAACAAGCAGTTGTGATAATATCAAGTATGTAAATTCATTTTTAGTCGCTAAATATTTATTTAGTTTTAAGTTTAAGTCAGGAAACAACTATGTACGAGAAAAAAACAGAAGAAGCAAGATGCCACCTTGAAAGAAAATTCAGCTTTTTGGACGGAAAATGGAACATCATGATAATCTGTGTCATGGCGGACGGCGAAAGCATTCGCTTTTCGGGACTGAAAAACCGCATTCCGAACATAAACGATGTGACTCTTTCAAATGCACTTAAAAACCTCATAAATAACGGTATCGTCGAAAGATTTGCCTACAACGAGATTCCCCCGAGAGTAGAATATCAGCTCAGCGAAAAAGGAAAATCCCTGATCCCCTCAATCAAGAGCCTTTGCGTATGGTCATACAACTCAGAAAACAAAGAGCACGATGAGATTATGAAGCACTGCTGGAAATATAATGAAAACAAAATAGATGAGGATAGAAAGTCGGGCAAGAACTGAATATATAAGGTGCAAGATTTAAAGATTTTACCTTATATCAAATTGCAGAATTCTCAAAAGTGCAATTTTTTGTAACAAAGCACTCAAATTGATGATTGAATATCTCTCTTGTTTAGTTTACAATTAACATATAATAAGATGAAATATGCAAAATAAATATCAATATGCAACAAATAATGTAACGGAGGATTTTTCAAATGGTTAAAAAATATCGCACAATTGCCGAGACCCTCGAATGGGGCCCCGTTGTAACAAAAGTTATTCTCGAAACAGGCAAAATGCCTATCACGGCAAAGGTTAAGCCTGAGGAATTCACGGTCAACGTCCAAAAAACAGCCGACCTCGACGAGAACTTCGAGTGGCCGCTTTTCATGGGTCAGAAGCTTGACGACATGATGAACGGCACAAGAAAAGTAACTGCCGCATATGTCTCTGACGAAGAGGGCAATAAAAAGCGTGGCGGAAAATTTGTCACTCTCGAGCTTGAGTGCGACCCCACAAAATATATCGGATATGTAATCACCTTTAACGGTCAGTTCAATATTCCCGTTGACTACACCTACTATGTATCGAGCACAAACTCGGCACTTAAGGATGACATTTTCTGCATAAATGACGGTGCAAAATGGCTCTACAGCGACGATGTCACCGAGGCAATTGATGAGAAGGTTTCGCCGAAGCTCAAGTATGTCTACTACTTCCCTGAGCTTGACGAAGGCGAGAAAATCCCGCTTGTTATCTGGCTTCACGGCGCAGGCGAGGGTGGCGACAACCCGAGAATTCCGATAAATTCCAACCAGGTAATCAACTTCATGAAGCCGTGGGCACAGGAAATTTTCGGCGGCAAGCTTGCACTTTTGGCTCCGCAGTGCCCCACCATGTGGATGGATGACGGCTCGGGAGAATACACCAAGGACGGCTCAACGTGCTATCTCCGTGCGGTTGATTCTCTCATCGGCCACTTTATAGAGGAAAATGCCGACAAAATCGACGAAACAAGAGTTTATATCGGCGGAGACTCCAACGGAGGCTTCATGACCATGAAGCAGATTATTTTAAACCCCGACAGATATGCCGCAGCTTTCCCTGTTTGCGAGGCTCTTCTCGATTCGGCAATCACCGATGAGGACATTGAGAAGATAAAGGATCTCCCAATTTGGTTCACTCACGCAAAGGACGACCCGGTGGTTGACCCGAATCTCTACCCCGTTCCGACCTATCAGCGTCTTATAGAAGCAGGTGCAGAAAATTGTCATTTCACCTACTGGGATACAATCGAGGATCTCACGGGACTTTACAAAGTAGACGGCAAGCCGTACAAATATATCGGTCACTTCGCATGGGTTCCCATGCTCGATAACGACTGCAAGCTTGACTTTGACGGCGAGCCTGTTCTTCTGGACGGAAAGCCAACCACAATCATGCAGTGGATTGCCGCTCAGAAAAAGAACTGATTTTACAATAATTAAATAATGTTTCAGGCAGAAATCGAGAAAATCGGTTTCTGCCTCTTTTTTACATTTCTGTAAACAATTGTAAATTATCTATAAATATTATCGCTTAAGGTTTGATATTTAATTTTTTTGATAGTAAAATATTAAGATGAAATAAGGTTTAAGTATACCTATTGGAAGGAGTTTTCCGATATGTCAAAATATAAAGGAATACCTTGCCCCGTATGCAACAAGGAATTCACCGACGACGATGATATCGTTGTTTGCCCCGATTGCGGAGCACCGTACCACAGAAGCTGTTATAACGAAAAAGGCGCTTGCATTTTCGATAATCTGCATGCCGAACACAAGGACTGGCAGATGCCGAAAATCAAGGTTGAAGCCGAGTACGAGATAAAGGACGTCGAGTGCCCAAGATGCGGCACGCTCAATTCTCACAGCGCCGTTTTTTGCAACCGCTGCGGATTGCCGCTTGGCACTTCAACGGACACAAATCACAATCCTTACCAAAACTTCAACAACCTTTCGAACGACTCCGTCAACGGCATGGGCGGTATTGGTGGAATGTACCGAATATTCGACCCGATGGGCGGCATAAGTCCCACGGAAGCCATGGCAGACGACATTACCTACGGTGAAGTTTCTAAAATCGTTCAGCAGAACACAATTTATTATATTCCTACATTCAAACGAACCCGTGACAGAAACTCGAGCCGATTTAATTTTGCGGCATTTCTCTTCACAGGCGGTTGGATGCTGTACAGAAAAATGTACAAGCAGGGAATTATCGCAACTGTCATATGGCTTGTTCTGTACTTAAGCCGTGCACTCATCTCACTGCTTTTTGTCGCTCCAAAATTCAGAAGCATCACAAACTCTTTAAGCTCAGACTCATACAGCACGGAGCTCACAGAGAGACTTGCCGCACTCATGCAGACAGATGAAAAGTTTTTCCTTGCAAGCATGGCTGTTACGGCTCTTACTATCTGCATAATCGTATTTATGATTATCTGCGGAGCAAAGGCAAATAAGATGTATATGAAGCACTGCGAAAGCACAATCCGTGAAATAAGAACTCAGGCTAAAGACGGCGACGGCATAGACAGAAGTATCTACGAGGACGCTATCACACTCAAAGGCGGCACAAACACAATCGTAGCCGTAATTCTTATGATAGGCTACATGATTTTAAGTTACATTACGGCGGGTTAATACGCTAAGGAAGCATCGGTTTTTTAGCCGATGCTTTTATTTTATCCGTCAAAATCAACAATAAAGCGGAGCTTGAAAAGGATTAATTTTCCTTGACTTTTCGAGAAAAATTGATATAATACTTGTGTTAGTTGTGTGAATTCACACTGACAAATAGGAAATTTAAAATCCTTGCTCCGATTTAATCGGGGCCACAAGACCAGAAGGAGGTGCAATACAAATGGCAGATATCATTAATTCTTATGAGACAATCGTTGTTGTTTCAGCTAAGAACGGTGAGGAGGCTGCTCAGGAGGTTGTAGAGCGTGTTAAGGGAGTTATTTCTCAGCACGGTACTCTTGAGAGCGTTGATTCATGGGGCAAGCGCAGACTCGCTTATCCTATCGAGAAGCAGGCTGAAGGCTACTATACCCTCATCAACTTCAAGTCAACACCTGACTTTACAGCTGAGCTCGACCGTCGTTATCAGATCAATGACCAGATTCTTCGTACAATCATCGTTAAGAAGGATCCTCGTCACATGACAACAAAGAAGGCAGAGTCCAAGCCGACAGTTGATGTCGAGGCTATTGCTGTCGAGTCCGCTATCGAGGCTTAAGTTTAAGCTTCAAACCCAAATTATACGAATATTAACGTAAGATGAGATGAATTTAACGAATAGAGGTATTTAATTATGTTGAATGTAGCAGTTTTAATGGGACGTTTAGTTGCAGATCCGGAGCTTCGCACAACTCCGAACGGTATTTCCGTGACAAGCTTCACAGTTGCCGTCGAGCGCGATTACGTGACTTCGGGACAGCAGCGACAGGCAGATTTCATCGATGTCGTTGCATGGAGAAAGACAGCAGAGTTCATTTCCAAGTATTTCCACAAGGGTTCTATGATTGCGGTTCAGGGTTCTATCCAGACCCGTATGTATGAGGACAAAAACGGAAATAAGCGTAAAGCAGTTGAGATTGTTGCCGACTCCGTATCTTTCACAGGCTCTAAGGCTGAGACAGGTACAGGAAACTACGGAAACAATAATAATTATGGCGGCGGTTACGGTGATAACGGCGGCTATAACAACAACGGCTATAATAATAACAGCTACGGAAACAACTCGTACAATAACAACAATAATTCTTACCAGCGTTCATCTCAGCCGTCAGCCGCACCGATTTATTCCAGCGGAAGCGATAATGACTTCCAGGATATGTCAGATATGCGTGATGACGACCTACCATTCTGATAATCTCGCAAAGGAGGTAAAACAATGCCTGAGAGACCGGAAAGAAATTCTCGCCCTTCTCGCAAGCCACGCCGTAAGGTTTGTGCATTCTGCGTAGATAAGGCTGATTATATCGATTATAAGGATGTTGCTAAGCTTCGCCGTTATATCTCTGAGCGTGGAAAGATTCTTCCTCGCCGTGTAACAGGAACTTGTGCAGCTCATCAGCGTATGTTGACTGTTGCTCTTAAGAGAGCTCGTCAGATCGCTCTTCTTCCTTACACAACAGACTGATTTTAGTCTTACAAGCGGTTGCTTATGCAGCCGCTTTTTATTGTTTCAAATATGCAAAAACTACCGCCAATCGTCTGAATTACTCAGTGATTGGCGGTAGTTTTATTTTATTATGTGATTAACTAACCTTTAATTTGCGACAAGCACGATAACAAGAAGAAGTGCCGCCCTGATTAAATCGGGAGCAAGCTCGTTACCCTTAAGCTTACCGAATACTGTCGAAAGATTTCCCCTCGGACAAATGCCCGAGCATCTCGAACAGCGTATGCACTCGCTCTCACGCAGTGTTCCGTCATCCATTTTAATGTTGACGGGACAATTCATCTTGCAGGCATTGCACTTAGGCGGACAGTTGTCTTTGTTTCTCTTGAGTGCGAAGAAAGGAATAGTCGGAAGAAGCGAGAATACCGCTCCCATTGGGCAAAGGAACTGACAGAAGAATCTTTCCTTGAATGCCATTCCGATAATTATCAAGATGAGAAGCACCAAAGCAATGGCATAACCGCTTATGCTGAATCTCAGATTTCTGAACATTGAGAAAACCGTCCAGGGGCTGTTCTTTCCGATAATAACCGCACCCTCCTTACTCCAAAAGCAAAGAAGTACGATTAAAAGCAAGACGACATACTTGCCGTAAGAGCAAATTCTGATTGCTTTTTCGTTCATCTTGGGAAGCTTTTTCTTAAGCTTGGTCTGCACAAATTGAGAAAACTTATAAACCCAGTCGCCAAGTGCACCGAATGCACAAGCCCAGCCGCAAAAGTATCTTCCGAAAAGCACCGTGAAACCGCAAACGCAGAGAAGCTGAACGGCAAAGCCTGTCATCGAGAGCGGATTGCCCTGTCCGATACTTGTGACGGCATTTTTAATTGCCGTAAATGAAGAAGCGTAAATTGACGGAGCAAATATAAAGAATACTACCTGAACGCCTATTCTCACCCACTCCTGAATTTTTCTTTTCTTCATAACGGGGCTCATTTTCTTCTTGGGTGGCTTTTTCTTTACAGTTTCTTCTGCCGCAGTCACCTTGTTAAGGCTTTTATCCATATTATCCATTGTTTTCAGCCTCCTCAAGTGCGGCATTTACTGCCCCGATTATTCCTGTTGACGAGAATGTAGCTCCCGATACCGTGTCTACTCCCTCGGTCGAACCGTTTGCGAGAATTGTGTCTACAACTGCCGCCGCCGTGTTGTAATATGCATCATCTTCGCCGCTGTGGTCAAGCACTTCAAGTGCTGTGATTTTGTCATTCTCGACAGTTATTTCTACAGTTATATCTGCTCCGAAGCCCATGGATGAGCCCTGATATGTTCCGTCCTTGTAAACGGATGCTGTGCTCTCGGTGCTCTCTGCACTGCTTTCGCTCTCTGCTTTAAGCTCTGCTTTTTCCTCGTCTGTATATTCGGCTGTGGAAAGTGCCTCGTTGACAGCACCGATAATTCCCGTTGAAGAGAATGTTGCGCCTGATACCGTGTCTACTCCCTCAGTCGAGCCGTTTGCGAGAATTGTATCTACAACTGCCGCCGCCGTGTTGTAATATGCATCATCTTCGCCGCTGTGGTCAAGCACTTCAAGTGCTGTGATTTTGTCATTCTCGACAGTTATTTCTACAGTTATATCTGCTCCGAAGCCCATGGATGAGCCCTGATATGTTCCGTCCTTGTATTTTAAATCGACTGCCGTGCTTGTTCCCTCGTAAGCCGCCTTAGCCTCGGCTACCTGCTTGTCATATTTCTTCTGAAGGGCATCTGCTTCTGACTGCTCGCTGTCGTGAGCCGCAATCAAAACGGCTCTCGAGTTGGCTTTTACCTGATAGCAAAGAAGAATTCCGACAACAAGGAAAAGACAAACCGTCTTAGCTATTAATCCTTTCATTAGTTTCCTCCTTAGCTTTAGTTTTCTGAATCATACAGAGACTTTGCCTGATTGTAAGCGTCTACAATTGCCTTAGCAGAGCATGTAGCACCGCAATAAACATCGACAGAGTCGCCCGACTGACTGCTTATAAGTGAGCTTTTTATCGAGCTCATAGCAAAATTATAGTAGTCGCTGTTACTTGTATCCGTGCTTGAGCTTATAGAAATATCTTTAAGCTTGCCGCCGCTGAATTTCACATTGAATGTGAGATCATAGCTGTCCCAATCGTCATCATAGCACAAATCCTCATCCCAAACGCATGTGCTTGTAACCGTATATGTTCTATCGGGCACAGGTGTCGGCGTTGGTTCCTCGGTCGGCTCTGGAGTCGGTGTTGGTGTGGCGGTCGGAACAGGAGTAGCAGTCGGCTTTGGTGTCGGAGTCTGACCCTTACCGTTAATAGTTACAGAATCAAGCTTCAAGTCGCTGTGCTCTTTCTTTGCCTTCTCGAGTGCATTGTTATAAGCATTTACAATTGCCTTAGAAGAATATGTAGCACCGGAAACACTGTCAACTGCCGTTGAACCGCTCTTGATTGACGGGCTTATCGAATTCCAAGCGTCATAAAGATACTCGTCGTTGTCTTCGTCATCATTATCGGTTGTCATGGTGATATCGCTGAGCGCACCGTTTTTGTAGCTTGCTTTTACCGTGACACTATAGCCGAATCCCTTAACCTCTGCCGAGCCCTCGTATGTATAGCTGTCATCTGATGGCTTTGGAGTAGCTGTCGGTTTCGGTGTAGCCGTAGGACTTGGTGTTGCTGTAGGCTTAGGTGTCGCGGTCGGACTTGCCTTTTTAATTGACACGCTCGATGCCTTAATATCTGAGTGCTCCTTTTTAGCCTGTTCGAGAGCAGAATTATATGCGCTTACAATAGCATTTGAAGAAAGAGTTGCCTTTGATACCGCATCAACCTCGGTGCTTCCGCTTGTTATAGCCGCACTGAGTCCGTCCCAAGCCTTTGTCATATACTTCTTGTTGGTTGAAGTGGTGTTCGGCTCGTCATAGGTAATTCCCGTGAGCTTTCCGTCCTTAAAAGTAGCTGTGACGGCAATCTCATAATTCCATTTTTCGACTGTAGCCGTTCCCGTGTAGGAATAGCTTCCCTCTTCGGGCTTCGGTGTAGCTGTCGGCTTGGGTGTCGGTGTGGCAGTCGGCTTGGGTGTCGGAGTTGTTCCGCCGTTCTTAGCTACTGCCTCGTTAAACGCATTGTTGAATGCTTCCTGAATTGCATCGGAAGAATATGTTGCGCCCGTAACCGTGTCAGCCGTACCCTTAGATATAAGAGATGACTTCATGCCGTTCCATGCGTTGTTTGCATAGGAAACGTTACTGCTGTCCGAATTATTCAAAAGCTTAAAGTTAGAGAGACTTGTGCATTTTCCGTTTTTAAATGTAGCGTCAAAGCTTACCGTGTAATCAAACTCACTGCAGTATGCCGTGCCGTTAAAGATTCCGTCCGCCGGCGTACCGTCTTTCTTAGGCTTTGTTGTCGGCTTTACAGTCGGCTTGGGTGTCGGCGTAGAAGTCGGCTTCGGAGTAGGTGTTGTTCCGCCGTTCTTAGCCACAGCCTCGTTATATGCGTTGTTGAATGCTTCCTGAATTGCATCAGAGGAGTATGTTGCACCCGAAACAGTATCGGCAGTGCCGCTTGACTTGAGCGAAGACTTCATTCCGTTCCATGCATTGTCCGCATAAGAAATATTACTGCTGTCAAAGTTATTCAAAAGCTTGAAATTAGAAAGCTTTGTGCACTTTCCGTTTTTAAATGTAACCTCAAGGCTTACGGTGTAATTAAACTTATCACAAACCGCCGTGCCCGTGTAGGTTCCGTCTGCGGGTGTGCCGTCTTTCTTCGGCTGTGTCGTCGGCTTCGGTGTGGGGGTCGCAGTCGGCTCGGGAGTAGGCTCAGGTGAACTGTCGGGATTAGCCGCAGACTTCAGTGCCATTTTTACAGCCTCTCTTATTCCGTTTGAGGAGTAAGTAGCACCCGAAACCGTATCGACATTGGGGCTTCCCGCCGCAAGCATGCTCGAAATAATGCTCTTGGCAGAATTATAGTAAGAATCCGTCTCACCTGAATGGTCAGTGACATCAATAGCCGTCATTTTTCCGTCCTTTACGGTTACGCTGACATAAATAAGTCCGCCGTAACCCTGATGCCAACCCGTGTAGGTTCCGTCTGTCAGAACCGCACTGTCATCATATCCGTCCGTACTTATCGGCGCAGGCGTTGTGACAGTCGGAGTTGCCGAAAGAGTATTTGAGCCTGTCAAAGCATTTTTAACAGCCTCGAGAATACCTCTCGATGAGTATGTAGCACCCGAAACGGTATCAACATCATAGGACTGCTCCTCGATTATCGTATCGATAAGGCTGAGTGCTCTGTTAAAGAAAGCCGCATCATCGTGGTTTGAAAGCACATCGATTTTTGTTATGCTTCCGTTTTTAACCGTAACCTCAACCTCGGTGATACCGCCGTAGCCCGTACCCTTACCTGTGTAGGTTCCGTCCTCGAAACTGCCCTTCTTGCTTGATTTTTTCTTGCTTGTCTTCTTATCCTTGCTGTCCGAGAGATTCTCGGTATCCAGCTTGGAATTTTCTGAGTCCCCACTAATTTCGTACTCGCTCAAATCCGGCTCTTCAGGCCAGACAACCGCCTCTATGCTCGGCACATTGGTAACCATTCCGATTGCCGTGAGTGCCGCAAGAACAAATGCGGGCACGATGAACAAGAGTGACTTCAAATTTTTCATTCTGTTCTTTCCTCCTTTGTTAGTCTATCCTAACTTATGCTTGTAAGACATTGCATTTATTGAATAAGGCATAGGGTCACAGCCGCAACAAAGCTTGTCGGCTGTGACGATTCTGCCTTTTTTACCCATTTACTCTACGATTTCGTAGTCAAGCTCAGAGCTGAAATTACTCTCAATGCCCTTGCTTACATAGATTTTTCCCTCAGAATCAACTAAGATAAAATCAAATTGATCACTGTGCTCGTGCCAGTAGCTTACGGCGTCATCCTTGCCCATGATGAAAAGCGAGGTCGAAAGTCCGTCGGCAAGCAGTCCGTCATCACTGACGATTGTTACGCTGATAAGTCCCGAATTGCTCGGCGAGCCAGTTCTCGGATCTATGATGTGGTGATGCTTCTCACCGTTTTCGTCAACAAAATATCTCTGGTAGCCGCCCGATGTGATGAGTGCCTTATCTGAAATCTGAACAACACCGATATAATCGCTCGTGCTCAGTGCCTTTATCGTGTTGTCGGGATTTTCTACGCCGACTCTCCAGTCGCTTCCGTCAACCTTGGTACCGTAAAGCTGAACATTACCGCCGAGAGAAACAAGACCAGATACTATTCCGTACTCGGAGAAAATATCCATAATCTTGGCACTTGTGTAGCCCTTTGCAATTCCGCCGAGATCGATTTGCGTTCCCGTCTGAAGTGTAATCTGATGAGTTTCATCGTCAAGAGTTATCTTGTCGATTCCCGTCAGCTTCAAAAGCTCTTTGATTTTATCATCAGTCGGCACCTTGTAATCCTCGGTCGTAAAACCCCATTCAACCATGAGCGGATAGACTGTTATGTCGAAAAGTCCGCCCGTGCTGTCATAAAGTTCGAGAGCCTCTTTGACAACCGTGTAAGTTTCGTCAGAAAGAATCACCGAACCGTTCTCATTCAGAATACTGATTTCACTTTCGGAGTTTCCCACCGACCAGAGATTGTCAAGACGGTTAATTTCGTCAACAGCCGCCTGAACTGCCTCTGTGCACTTATCACCGTAAGCCGTGACGGTCATATAGGTATCCATGGCGAAAATATCCTGAGATGCAGAAGGCGTTTCCATTGCCTCTTTGCTTACCGTCACTCCGCCCTCGTCATCGGACGATTCTTCGGAGCTTGTCCCCAGCAAAGAAGAGCTATCGGAAGAAACACTGCTCTCACTGCTTACATTACTTGAACCGCCTGATGCGTTTCCTGAGGAGCAAGCCGTCAGCATTGACATACTCAGTGCCGCGGCAATTATTGCGGCTGAAATTCTTTTTATCATGTAGTATCCTCTTATCTGATATTTTTGAAAAGGTTGTCGGGTAATTTCTTTATGACAAGTCCGCAGATAATTCCGACAACAGCACCTGCGGCAATTCCCGATGCCCAGAGCACGGGAAGATAATAAAGCACATATTTACTGCCCAAAACAAGCACGGCAACTGCAATTTGTCCCACATTATGGAAAACTCCGCCGAATACACTGACTATCATCGTGCTGAATTTTCCCGTTTTCTTCATGAACAGCATTACGGCATAGCTTAGAACTCCGCCCGCTATGCTGTACCACAGAGAAACCATACTGCCAAAGGTGAACGCCACAAGAAATATTCTCACAAGATTAATCACGAATGCATCAAGCTCGCTCACCTTGTAAAGTGCGACCAGCACAACAAGGTTTGTAAGTCCCAGCTTAATTCCGGGAACGGCAAAGAATGCCGGGATTTGTGCCTCGAGCCACGATAGAACCATAGCCGCCGCAACAAGCAATGCACGCATTGCGATAAGATAGGTTTTACTTCTTGTTTTATTTTGCGACTGCATCGAAACCGTCATCCTCCGTTTCCTGTGTCTCGTCAGAATTAATCTCTACAATAACCTCATTCGGCAAGCAGATTATGCTCTCTCCTCGTCTGGAGATTTTTCCCTGATTCACACAAAGCTTATCGGGACAGCTTGCCTCTTTAAGGTAAACGGCACCGTCCTCAATTACGAGCAGGTTGGTTCCACCGTTTGCGCCGTTTATTGTTTCTGTTCTGTCCTTATCAAGCGGATAGCTAGCTACCTCTTCTCCGCTGACCCTTACGACCACCGTCTTTCCCGGTGACTTAAAAGTCCTGAAAGCGAGAAAGAGAACCACCGTGATAAGTGCGATTATAACGAGTGCAAGAATATCGGCTTTTTTTATTTTTTTCGTCAATATAATCACGACCCTTCTATTCTCTTGATAAAAACAGACAAAATTATTATACATTAAAAATACGCCAAAGACAGGAGGCAGCTGAAAGCCGCCTTCTGTCCGGCATACTTTAAGTATCTCAAGCAGATTCGGTATAATCTACGCCAGATGTCTCTCCATCTCTATAGACGGAATCCATCCGAGTTATTATACACTAATCCCGCTTAAAATACAATTATTTAACTGTAACAGAAACAGTCTTAATCTTTCTGTAGTAGCATCTGTTACCGGAAGCCTTTACAGTGATCTTGTATGTTCCCTTAGGAGCACCCTTCTTAATTGTTACGACACCCTTATTGGAAACTGTTACATACTTGGAGTTGGAGCTTGTGTATGTTACAGTGCCCTGAGCGTTCTTAACAGTAAGCTTGACTGTCTGATTCTTTATTGTGCTTCTTGTAACAGTCTTTGTAGCTGGGGTAACTGCCATTTTCTGGTTAGCCTTCTTGACTGTGAGAGTGATAGTCTTCTTAGCTGAATTGTATGTGCTGTCACCGTTTGCTACAACATAAATCTTACATGTACCTGAACCAACAATTGTAAGCTTGCCTGTTGAAGAAACAGTTGCGATTGCCTTGTTGTTGGAAACATATCTGAGAGCTGTGGAAGCGCTTGCACCGAGGTTGATGCTTCCCCTGTCAGCATAACATGTAATTGTGTTATTGCTCTTTAAATAGCCTGTCTTGATTGTGATTGTCTGGTTAACCTTGTTGACTGTGAGAGCAATTGTCTTCTTTGCGGAAGCATACTTGCTGTCAGCAGCCGCTGTAACCGTGATGTTACATGTGCCTGCGCCGACAATCGATACAAAGCCTGTGTAAGAAACCTTTGCTACAGACTCATCGCTTGAAGTATATGTGAATTTTGAAGATGATGCACTTGCCTCGAGGTAGAAGCCCTTCCATGTTGTCTTAGCTGTAGCTGCACCGTCCTTTACATATTTAGAACCGATTGTGATTGTCTGGCTGACTCTCTTAACTGTAACTGCGATCGTCTTCTCGGCAGCCTTGTACTCATCAGTTGCCTCAGCGGAAACTGTGATGTTACATGTACCTGCACCGACAACTGTTACAACACCTGTGGAAGAAACCTTTGCTACAGACTCATTGCTTGAAGCATATGTGAGAGCTGTCTCTGCGCTTGCATCAAGGCTGAAGTCTGCCCAGTTGGAATAAGCTGTAACTGCACCGTCTTTTACCTTAGAAGAGCCGATTGTGATCTCCTGATTCTTCGAGCCTACTGTTACAGTAGCAACGAGGTCAGAGTAACCTGCAGACTTAACTGTGATTGTGTATGTGCCGTCCTTGAGGTTGTTGTCAGCATCGAAGAATGATGCGAAACGTGTTACCTCAGCGGCATTTGCGCCTACGGAAGTACCGTTGTTGAGAGCAAGCTCAATCTTGTTGTAGTGGTAGCCGCTTGCAGAGTTCTCACCGTAAAGGTCAACCCAGTGAACAGCACCGACTGTTGTTGTGCCGTCGGAAATTGTAGCACCGTAAACATTGTTCCAGTACTCGTTCCATACATAGCCTTCGACTGTGTCATCAGGCATAATTACGAACTCGCCGAGGCCGTATCTTGAAGTTGTGTACTCAGCGGAAGCAACCTTAACCTCGACTGTTGTCTCGGAAGGAGCAACGCTTGGGTTAGCCTTGAGTGTTGTTGAAGCAAGAGCCGACTCATCCTCAGAGAGCTCATAGCCGAATGCGCTCTTGAAGGAAGCTGTTAAGTAAGCCTTAGCGTCAACCGTGTAGTAAGACTTCTCTGTGGAAACACCTGTGATAACTTTGTTGCCCTCAGCGTCTAAGCCGTAGGAAACGATGTCGGAGATGTCCTTAGCGTGGTAGCCGGAGAAGTTTGTAGCAGAAGAAACTACGTCAACATCAACTGTAGCGCCGAGTGACTTGTAGAGATCTGCATAGGAAACTGCGTCATTCTTTGTGAATGCATAGAGGTCACCCTCGAGTGCATCTGCACCTGTGTAAACAAATGTTGTGCCCTCAAGTGTTGCGAGATCGCTGTATGCATACTCTGTGACTGTTGTCTCTCCTCTGAAGGAAACAGTCTTTCTGAATGTTACATTCTCTGCATTCTCAGCCTTAAGATTCTTGAGGTCTGCTGCATAGAATGTTGAACCGTAAGCGGAAACCGCCTTAAGGTCTGTTGCCTGAGTGTAAGGAACTGTGATCTGTGCGTAGTTGTCGCTTGTGAGCTTAATTACATAGTTCTGACCGAACTCGAGAGCAGATTCAAGCTGAACCTTGCCGTCAACAATGTCAGCATTCTCGACAACTGTAACGTTCTGATGTCTTCCCGGTGAATATGTGATTGTAACCTTCGGATTCTCGAGATCTGAAGGAACACCGTTCACCTCAACCTCTGTGGAAGCTGTGTCGATCTTTGCGCTGAGCTCGCTTACATCTCCTGTGTAGTAGGAAGGAAGTGTGAAGCTTGCACCGTTTGAAGCACCCATTGTGATAACACCACGGGATGTGTAAAGTGCAATCTGAACGATATCCTGACCGTTCATGCCGTCATACTGATAGAACTGCTGACCGCCGTGGTTTGTAAGTCCCTGACCGCCTACAACGCTCCATGCGACCTCAAGACCGTTTGCTCTTGAAGAGAACCAAAGGTTGTTGAGAGCATACATAGCGTAGCCTGTCTGGTAGCTGGTCTTAACAACCATTGCATAGTATGTTACATCACTCCAGTTACCGCATGTGGAACCGTCACCTGCTGCACCGAGAAGAGTGAACTGGTAGTCGCCGTAGCTTGTGTCTGTTGTGAATTCGCCTACAGATAATCCGCTGGACTGAAGATTAATGTAGCTTGGCTTAAACTTGTAGCTTCCGTCAGAATTGATTGTGAGCTTCATGTACTCATAATCGTTTGTTGTCTTAGGCTCGATAACGGTGAAGCCGTAGTCGCCACCCTGATTCTCGTGAGCATCCTTAATCTGCTCATACTGGAACTTAAACATTCTGACGATCATTACAACACCGCAAATGTTTGTGCCGTCGTTGTATGTTCCCTTTGCGAGAGAATCAGTCATGAACATCTTTCTTGTTGTAGCAGTAGTAACAACATCCTGCTGAACAACAGTAAGATTAGAGCCGCTTGTGTAAGCTGCAAAGAATGTGCTGTAAGGGATGTTCATGTTTGTGAAAACTACTGTATAGTTGTCAACAATCTCGCTGTACTCCTTGATGAGTTCTTCAGCTGTTTCCTTTGTGAGAGACTCTGTATCAGCAAGAATCTCCTCTACCTCCTCGGTAGCGTCCTGGAGTGTATGATCAGTACCTTTGTACTCGATGTTTGCCTTAGCTGTCTCGATGAGTGTCTTGAGCTCCTCGATCTGCTCCTCTGTAGCAGCATTCGGGTTAGGTGTAGCTGTCGGTTCGGGAGTTGCACTTGCCTCAGGTGTAGCAGTAGGCTCTGCTGTTGCCTCGGGCTCAGTTGTTGCCTCGGGCTCAGTTGTTGCCTCTGGCTCTGCTGTTGCCTCGGGCTCTGCTGTTGCTTCGGGCTCAGTTGTTGCCTCAGGCTCTGTGGTCTCAGAAGATCCGTCCACACTTACTTCTGTATCGGCTGCTCCGTCAACTGCTGTATCAACCTCGTCAGCAAATGCGCATGTAACGCAGCTGAAAATCATCATAACAGCAAGGAGAAGCGATAATACTTTCTTTGATGCCTTCAAAATATTCATCCTTTCTTCGAACTTTGAAAACACGGCGGATGACCGCGTTTTCTGATTTGTTTTAAACAAAGCTGTTCAACATTTTTCTAATGTTTCGGTTAGTATTTGTTAACCTCTTGCCGCACCCTCTGTCCTTTCGTCCCCATCTGACCCTGCTTTCAAAAAGGCTCGAAATGCTGATGTTAACTTTAACTAACTTTTGCTTTTTAAATTGCGTTAGCAAGACTAACAAAAGTTAAGATATCATAACTTTAATTAACCTAAACTAACCATTTGGAATTATAACATTCTGTTAAGATAAAAGTCAAAGAAAAATAATCTAAAATTCAGCATTTATTCAAAATTCGTAAAATAGCAAAAAAACGACCGCCCCTAAGGACAGCCGTTTTGTATATTTTGCAGTTTGTTTGCAAAGATTACAAATATTACAGAGCAAGAAGATTTAAAATTGCCTGAATGTAAATGCAAATCTGTGCCTTGAGAGATTCAATCGGTACATTCTCGTTAGCATCGTGAATATGGTTCTCTTCACCGGGGAACTCACAACCGAATGCAATGATACCCGGAACAGCCTTTGCGTAAGTACCGCCGCCGATAACCTCAGGCTTATGCTCTGTGTCACCCGTCATCTCGACATAAGCGCCGTAAAGCGACTTGACAAGATCTGACTCAGGCGGATAGAAGAGAGCTTCACCGACGCCGAGAATCTCAATTTTACCCTTTTCGTTCTCAAGGTGTGACTCAGCAAGCATTTTAACATCGTCAGGCTTGAATGTAACAGGAACACGAATATCGATAGTACCTGTGATAATTCCGCCCTCAGTCTTCATGATACCGTTATTGAATGTGAGTGCACCGTATTCATCGCTGATTTTAAGTCCGACGCCCTCGCCGTCACATGCAGTGCCGATTTTCTCGTTGTAGAAATCGCAGAAGTCGTCCTCGAAGCCAGCGTTCTTGAGTGCAAGCATTGTGAATGAAGCGGCATTGACACCGAGAAGCGGAGTTGATGCGTGAGCGGCAACGCCGACAGCGTCGATTGTGAGTTTTCCGTCCTCCTCGTTTACAGTGAAGCTCTTGAGCGGAGTCTCGGAAAGAGCCTTCTCAAGCTTTGCCTTATCTACATCACAGGAATTGACAACAGTTACACAGTGGTTGCAAACAGCATTGGAAACAAAGCCTCCGTCCATAGCAAGAATCTTTGTGTTCTTGCTCGAGATTTTCATAGCACAGTGGCCTTTTTCGCCGTAGATACCGGGGAATTCTCCGTCAGGAGTAAAGCCATATGTAACAGCCTGCTCGTGAGCCACATAGTACTTCATGCAAGCAGAGCCTGTCTCCTCGTTCGTACCCATGAGAAGTCTGATTTTCTTTTCGACGGGAACGCCCATATCCTTAAGGATTTTCATAGCATAAAGAGAAGCGATGACCGCACCCTTATCGTCGGACACGCCTCTGCCGTAATAGTAGCCGTCTTTCTCGACAAGAGTGAACGGGTCTGTGTTCCAGCCCTCTCCCGCAGGAACTATATCGAGGTGAGCCGCAATACCGATGAGCTTATCGGACTCGGCATTGCCCATCTCGGCAAATCCGCAGTAATTCTCGAGGTTCTTTGTCTTGAAACCAAGCTCCTCGGCAATCTTGAGAGCCTCCGCAAGAACAGCGGCTGGTGCCTCACCGAACGGCTTGCCCTCTACGGGTTCGCCCTCAACGGAATTGTACTTTACAAGACGTGCAAGATTAGCTTTAATTTCGGGCATCAAAGGCTCGACCTTATCCATGTACTTCATGATAATCTTTCCTTTCTTTATTTAAATATTCAACCGAATATTAATTTAACCAAAATACCAGTTTGGAAGCCATTCAAGAGAATGGATATATTCGCTCGTAGTCGGTCTTCCCGAAAGTACCGGGTAGAAAACTGCGAACATAACAAGAATGACAAGCGTGAACACCGCCAAAATCACATAACGAACATCTATTTTTGCGAGAACTCCGCTCTTGCCTATCGGTTTAGAAAGAGCACCCACGGATTCCATGCACTTGAAAGCACCGATAAGCGAAATGACAAGCCACGGAACAGCCGTGAAATAGTGATAGATGAATGTAAGACGCGGAACGAGAGTCCACGGCACATAAGCCGCCGCAAATCCTACTAAAGCAGTGAACGACCAGTCACGGCGCTTGCGGATATAAACGGGTATCGCA
>CAVBOS010000014.1:0-18563 GCA_963597005.1 Lachnospiraceae bacterium | reverse complement strand
GTACTGACCCTTCTAGGGTCTGAGCAAACCACTAGTTTACTAGTGGTTTTGATTTATGTTCAGTTGTCGTTTCCGTGAACAATAATTATATCGTTTTTCTTGAGCACGGTATCCTTTTGCGGCAAAACGGAAAGTCCTCTCCGAAGAATGAGATAAATCGTGTACTGCTTTTCGTTTTGTAATTCCTCCACGGTTTTCCCGTTTTCACGGGTGTCTACCACAAGCTCTGCAATCTCACTTAAATCAGACGCTCTCACATCACGCAGACCGCTTTTCTTCTGATACTGCTCAACGAAACCCGCACTAATGATACCTGTCGGAATTGCCACCGCACCGACTCCAAGATAAGCGATAAAAGTTGCCATTATTTTTCCCAGTGCTGTTATCGGATAGATGTCACCGTAGCCCACTGTCAAAAGAGTCGACATGCTCCACCAAATTCCGCTGAATGCATTCACGAAAACCGTAGGCTGAGCCTCATGCTCCACGCTGTACATACAAAGACTGCTGCCGAGCATCAAAACAACCACGATGAATATCGACGATATAAGCTGATTTTTCTTCTCTCGCAAAACCGTCGTGATAACGTTGAAGCTGTCATACTGCGCATTGAGGCGAAAAAGATGAAATATTCTTGCCACACGAAGCATTCGGAAGATGACCATTCCCGATAAAAAGAAGAATGGCAAAATCGTCAGCAAATCAACTATTCCGTTGAACGAAAAAATGAATTTTAATCTTGCTAACCTCGGCTTCAGATTGGGATAGAGAAAGTCAGCCGTATATATTCTAAGTGCATATTCGGCGCAGAAAACCCCGAGTGTGATTATCTCCACCGCATGAAAAAGGGGGCTAAGCTTTTTTAATTCGTCAAAGGTCTGCATAAAAGTGACGGCTATATTTAATGCAATGTTCACCGTTATGAATATATCAAACCCTCGGCTTATCCTGTTGCTTTTGTCGCCTATTTGGATGATGTTGAATACCTTTTTCCTTTTTCTGTCGTTTATTTGCTTTTTAGCTTTTTTGTCGATTTTGTTTGTCACGCTCTTCAATAATCTATTTCCCGTTTCTGTAATTTTGAGAAGACAACTTGCCTCTTATGCCTGCAAGGAAGCAAGCTCAGGCTCGAAAATGACTCCCTCAAGCGGATCGAATCCGCTTTCCACCGTATTGGCTATAGACTTTCCCGTAACTTCGACCGCTTTTTTCAGAGAGTGATGTATTCCTCTGCCGCTTAAAAGCTGTCCCAGCATGACCGACGCGAACAAATCGCCTGTGCCATGGAAAAATCCCGGATATCGCTTGTAAAACGCCGTGTACATCACGCCGTCTTTTCCCATTGCCGCCGCTCCTGTTTCCTCTTCACCGTATCTCACTCCCGTGAGAACGGCGCACTTAACTCCAAGACCCAAAAGTCCCTTAAGAACATCTTCGACAAATTCAGGAGTGTACGGCCCGTCCTTGTATTCTATTCCGAGAAGTCTTGCCGCCTCGGTCATATTCGGAGAAATTATATCGGCTTTTTCGCAAAGAGATTTCACCCCGTCAGCCATTTCGTCCGTATATGTCTTATAAAGCTTTCCGTTATCTCCCATAACGGGGTCAACAAAAATAATCTTATCTTCCCTTTCCTCCTTTGTGAACATATCGATTATATCGGAAACTATCTTTATTTGCTCGAGACTGCCCAAAAATCCCGTATAAACGGCATCAGCCTTTAAACCGAGCTTCTCCCAAGTTTTAGCTGTCGGCATCATGTGCTCGGTTAAATCGCAGGCATAGTACGCAGGAAATGCAGTATGATTTGAGAAAACGGCTGTCGGAATCGAAGCGGTCTGCACACAGCTTGCGTTAAGAACAGGAATCGCAATTGAAAGTGAGCACTTTCCGTAGCCTGCAAAATCGTGTATTGTCACGCATTTTTTCAGGCGGTATTTATTTTCACTTTTTGTTACAAGTTTTTCTGACATAATTCCCTCTTAATCAAGTGTATCTATATATTTTTTCAAGTCGTCAAAATTTCCCTTGTGGTATTTGCTTATATCGACTCCGTGAGTGTTTATCAGGCAGTCGGTCAAAAGGAAAACCTTCATTCCAAGCTTCTCCGCCACCATATCCTCGGTGGCGTCATTTCCTACCATAAGGCAGTTTTTGGGGTCAACCCCGAGGTTTTCGCAAATTTCAGAGTAGTATTCTGTTTTCGGCTTGCAGTAGTGATAATTTTCATATGTGGTAAAAATCTCAAAATCGCTTTTATCAAGTCCCGCCCACTTTATTCGCCTCTCGGTGGCAATCGAAGGAAAAATCGGATTTGTGGCAAGCGAAACTCTGTATCCTTTCGACTTGATATAATCCACCGTCTCTTTTGCTTTCGGATTAAAGCCGCAGCTTTCCTTTGCCGCCACAAAGTCGGTCTTATAGAATTCCTCAAATAGCGGCATATCATTTAATTTTTCTTCACCCAAAACATCGGCGAAAGCTTTCCAAAATTTATTCTTATTGAAATCACTTCCGTCATTGCTCACCATAGCGATAACGCAGCTTCTCACCGCCGCAACAAAACTCTTAGCTTCATAGCCGTAAGGCGCAAGCTTCTTTGCCATTGCCGCAAAATATAGCTTGGAAAAATATATCTCGTCCATCGGAAGCAAAGTTCCGTCAAGGTCAAAAAGCACAGTGGTTGTTTTCTTGTCCATTATTTTCTCTCTTTCTTTGTGTCTTATTTCTTCTCTTCACATCACAGCTGGTAGAGCATGACCATAATCGGCATTGTGACAAGGCTCGTAAGCGTTGTGATAACGTTTATCGCACTCGAATACTCTGCGTCATTTCCGAAAACCTGAGCCATTTGCGTAACGGTAGAAGCAGACGGCGTGATGCAGGCGAGGAAAAACACGAGCAGAATTTCCTTTCCACCGACCGTTAAAGTCCAAAGCGGCACGATTTTCAGTATCAGCAAAATAGTAAGCGGAAAGACGATAAGCCGCAAAAATGTGACGAGCCAAACACGCTTATAATTTATTATCATTTTTATCTCGACTCCGCCAATTAACATTCCGATAACTATCATGGCAAGCGGACCTATCGTATCGCTTATCGAGCCGAGAGCATCGTCCACAAACGACGGAAATTTAATCTGAGTTAAGAACATGACTATTCCGATGAAAACGAATATGAGGTTCACATTCGTCACTATCTTCTTTATGTCAAAGCCACGGCTTCCCTTCATCTGAGAAACAAGGTGAGTCCAGATGAAAACAAGCTGAACCGCCATGTAGCCGACAGAATAAATAACCATATCCTCACCGAGAACACTCGTCACAATGGGGATAATGAGGTTGCCTGCGTTGGTGTACATTATCGACATGTTTTCTATAACGTCGGTTTTCAGTGTTTTTTTCAGAATGTTCACGAGAATCAGCCAGAAAATATGCGTGAACAATGCGCATGCCGCCGCCAAGGCAAGACCCTTTAACACATCTGGTGTATAGTCCACCTGAAAAGCGTTGAGTATCGTGCACGGCACGACGGCATAAAGCATCAGAACCGACAAAGGCTTCGAGTCCTCCGACTTCAAAAGCTTAAGTCTGACTATCAAAACGCCTATCATCATAATGATGAAAAGCGAAACTATTTTTTTGATAAGCAGTATTGTTACCGTCATTTTATTTATCCTCGGGGATAACATGTGAGACCGCCAAAATTCTTCCCGTATCCCTCTCACAAATCACACACTCTCTTACATAGGAACAGACGCAGTCGCATTCGTTTTCCTTTTTCCGCAAAGTCTTGAAATAGCCTTTTTCGTCACCGTAAAAAGCCTCGTTTGCTTTACTCAAATCGTCAAAGCTCTCGATTATTTCTATGTCCTCTTCGTCTGCATATTCCACGGCGTAGCCCTCGAATACCTCTTCGCTCTCGTCAATATCGGTAATCGTGAATGAGATTATCTCATATGCTCCGCCCTCACCATTATAGTTTGCCATTATTTTACCTTTCTTGAAAAAAGATAGTAGCTCGGTGTTCTGTTCTCCGTATCTCGCATAAGAACCTCGGGTGCACAGTAAAGATATGGGTAATTCTCACGCACAAGCCCTTTTCTTCCGTCCTCGGAGAATTTTCCCTCTTTCCAAGATGGGTCGAGTATGCACAATTCTCCGTTCACAAAAGCGATGACGGCGATGTAATGTCCGCCGTGCGAGAAAACACCGACATGCCCCTCTCTGTCACCGCCGACATTTGCGACTGCCATGCCGCCGTTTTGGAGATGAGCGATAAGCTCGCCCACGCTGTCCGTCTCTTTATAGTCAAGATTAAATTTCTCTGCGGCAAGAGGGCCTAAAAGCTTCATATCCGTTCCGGGTTCTCTGTTTGCCTTTGATTCATAGACAAGACCGATTATCTCATCAAGGCTCGGCGTATCCATGGTCATATTGTTGATAACCATGCACACACTGCACGGGCCGCAGCCTGCATCGGCAACATTGGCGTGCTCTCCCGCTCCGCCGTTATCAAGATTGTGTTCAAACGGAATATTTCTTCTTTCAAGCTGGTTTATGTAAATCATATTCTAATAACCTCCGCTTTGAGTTAATTTTCTGAATGTTTTTGTTCGACCCTACGGGTCAGTAACATTATTAACAATTATAGCACCGAGAAAATATCTATTCAATTTATATTTCGCCGTTTCTTCGGATAACAAAAAGTGCAAAAAGCAATCGAGCCGAACACATTTAAATTCTGCGTCCGACCCGATTACTTCAAATTGTCAAAAAGGTAAATATTGTATTTTATGTTTTATTAGGCTCTTATGCCAATATGAGATACAGCACCGTGATAATAAGTCCTAAACCAAAGAGCATAAATCCATAGGAAATACTTCTCTGAATAATGCTTGATGTCTCTCTCATGTACTGATATTTCATATTCTTAGGTCTCTTAAGCCACGGAATTTTGGAATCCCTGTAAACGGTTTTTCTAAGACCCCAGACTATCATGTCTATAAGGCTGTCGCAAATGCGACAGAAGAATGTGAGAACATTGGGAATGACTATGAGCAAAAGCGGACGGTAGATATAATCCTCAGTATCCCACCACTTCGGCCAGAGGTTCACATATCTCTTGTCCTTCATGAGCAGCATTCTCACAACCACAAAATAAACCACTGCTCCTATTGCTACCGATATGAGCGCACCTTTTAGATTTTCAAGGCTGAAATAATTTATCTTTACCTTTTCACCAGAATAATCAAAGAAACTTTCTCCGAGAGCCGCCGCCTTGTCCATAAATTTATACGGGAAAAGTCCCCAGACAAAGAGCACAAGTGCAGAGCCGCCCAGCGCAAAGAACGATTCACGGTTCATGTATTTCTTGTTTTCGTCAAATTTCTTCTGAACCTTGTCGTCCTCATTCTTTTCCACGAAAACAGCAACAAAAAGCTTGGTCATATAAGCTACTGTTAGACCGCCGCTGAAAAGGAATATCCACTCGACTATTTTAACCCAGTTGTATTTTCCGCCGAACTCACACAAAAGAATACTCTCGTGAAGAAGTGTTTTGCTTATGTAGCCGCCAAACATCGGAATTCCTCCGATTGCAAGCGCACCCACAAGGAAGAAAATCATCAAAGCGGGTTTCTTTCTGCCGAATCCGCGAATATCATTGAGCTCCAGTGCGTGGGTGTTCATGTAAACGACACCCGCCGCCATGAAGAGCACAAGCTTGATAAGCGAGTGGTTCACCATGTGAAGAAGCGAGCCGTGCACAGCAAGGAAAATTTCCTCGTGCAAAATGTTTGCCGTGCCGATGCCGATTAATATAAATCCAATCTGAGACATAGACGAGCAAGCGAGAGTTCGCTTGAGGTCAACAGAGAATACGGCAAGCAGTGCTCCACCGAACATCGTGAGCACTCCGATTGCGAGTATCCACTTGCCCCATGCGGCGTCACCTAGGAAAATATTGAAGCTGACAACGATTACTCCGAAAACGCCCGACTTCGTGAGTATACCCGAAAGAAGTGCACTTGCGGGTGCGGGTGCAACGGGATGAGCCTTTGGAAGCCAGATGTGAAGCGGAAATGCGCCTGCCTTTGCTCCGAAACCGAATGTAAGGAATGCGCCTGCAACATAAAGATAGGCTTTGTTTGTGACCGCAGAGGAAGCGGAAAGCAACTTGTCCATCTCGAGCGTGCCAAGCTTATAGTACAGCATAAATATACCCATAAGCATCACAAGTCCGCCGATTACCGCAACTGCCAAATATGTTGCCGCCGCGCGAAGCGCACCCGGTGTTTCCTCCTGAGCTACCCAGACATAGGAAGTAAAGCTCATAATCTCAAAGAATATGAATGTTGTGAACAAATCCGAAGAGAGGAAAACTCCCATCGTTGCTCCGAGTGTGAGGAGCATGAAAATATAGAAACGGTTTCTGTTGTCGTGATGAGCAAAATACTCTCTTGAAAGTATCGTGGTCATCATCCACATGAATGCGGCAACAAGACCATAAAGCAGTCTGAATCCGTCAAATGTGAAATTGAGTCCCAAGCCGCAAATCTCGCCGATATGACAGTAGTCGCCATAGGTCACGCTGTATTTTAAGAACGAATATGTCATTACCACAAATTCGGCGATAACGATAAGGTCGGCAAAATAATCTCTTGCCTTTTCGTTTTTCGCTCCGATAATTCCTGAGAAAAGCGCACCGATAAACGGAAGCAGAACCAAAACTGCCGGAAGCATTGTTTTCATTTTTCTACCTCCTTAAGAAATTACTGTACCGACAACGCTTTCAACGGCGTTTGTAAGTACGCTCGGGCAAAGTCCGATAACGAACATGAGCACCACGAACACAAAAAGCGGAACAAGCATTTTCCATGTGGGGTCGCTTATATCCTCGGAGAGTGCCGAATGGTCAAAGTCTTTGCCGGGGAAGAAAGCACGCACGGAAACCGTAAGCATATAAATAGCCGTGAGAAGCGCCGAAATAAGTATGCACGCAAGTCCTACATAACCCATTACATTTCCGCTTGTCGTCGCCGCATGAGCGAGGCTCCATTTACTCGTGAAGCCTGCAAGTCCCGGAACACCCATGAGTGCAAAACCCGAAATCGTGTACACGATAAATGTCAGCGGCATTCTTCTGCCGATACCGTCAAGCTCGTAAATATAATTTTTCTCCGCACGGTGAATGACTGCGCCTGCGCAGAAGAACGCTGTTATCTTCACAAGTGCATGGACTATCATGTGGCAAAGTCCGCCCGTCAGTCCCTCGGGGGTCATAATGACAACGCCGAACATGATGTAAGATAAATTTGATACTGTCGACCACGCAAGTCTTCTCTTGAAGTGAGTTTCCTTGAGTGCTCTCGAGCATCCGTAAACAATCGTAAATGAAGTGAGTCCCATCAAAAGATACTGCGCCCATGTCCCTCTTAAAATTTCCGTGCCGAAGCAGAAATAGGTTACTCTGATAGTTGCGAACGCACCGGCCTTAACAACAGCAACAGCGTGAAGCAATGCCGTGACAGGAGTAGGCGCAACACCTGCTTTCGGAAGCCACTCGGAAAACGGGAACATTGCCGCCTTGACGGAAAAACCGCAAAAGCAAAGCACATAGACTATGAGCATCATATTTGTTCTTGAGCCGATCTCGTTCATATCGAGAACTCCGCCCGCAACAAAGCTGGGGCTTGTGCCGAACATAAGTATGAATATCATTCCTATGAACGCAAAAGCCGCACCGCCGAGAGAATAATACATATATGTTCTCGTTGCGTAAACAGACTCGGGATTGAGTTCGTGAATGACAAGCGGTATCGTGACCATGGTCAAAAGCTCATAGAAGAAGTACATCGAGATGATGCCCTCGCTCATGGCGATACCCGCCGTCACACCATAGGTGATAAGATAAAATCCGAAGAATAAATTTTGTCTTGAATCATGCTCCATGTACTCGAACGCATACAAATTTGCAAACGGCCACAAAAAAGCAATGATTACCGCAAAAACGGAGCCCACTTTATCAAGTGAAAGTCCTATGGTAAGTTGTCCCGTGAATTTAAATATGGTTATGGAGCTTTCAGGTGGATTGAACACGAGAGCAAACACAATAACCGAGGTGATAAGCGTGAAAAGCTCGATATAAACATTTCTCGCCCTTGCCGATTTAAACGGTATCAGCATAACCGAAATTCCGCTGAGTATAGGGATAAGCACAGCTGCTAACATCATATATGACTGCATATTTGTACCTCCTTAAAGAACAGCAGCGGAAATACCGCCAACAAAATTAATAAGCGGATTCGGGAAAATTCCGAGAATGACGGCGAAGAACGCCATAATAAGAACAACGGCGCTCATGGAGTCGATTTTCTCCTTTTCCCTTGTGAGAGTGCATTCTTTTCCCGGCAAAAATCCTCTTATCACAATCGGAAGAAGATAGCCTGCGGTGAGAAGCGCACTGAAAAGCAAAACGCACGGGCCGATAAATCTCAAAAGTCCGATATCAGAGCCGAGCGCACCCTGAGCAAGATACCATTTGCTGATAAAGCCGCTGCATGGCGGAATACCGATAAGTGCAAGACTGCAGAAGGTGAATCCCCAGAGCGTAAGCGGATATTTCTTGCCAACAGCGACAAAATCATCAACATATATCTTTCCCGTGCGGAAGATAAATATTCCTGCTGTAAGGAAGAGCGATGTCTTGATTATCGCATGGAAAACAACGTGAAGAAGCGCACCCTGCAAGGCAACCGAATTAAGACAGGACAATCCGAAAATTATATAGGAAACCTGAGAAACGGTGGAGTAAGCAAGTCTTTTCTTGAACACCTTTTCTTTGTAGGCGAGCATCGAGCCCATGAGAACGGTCATGAGTGCAAGTCCCATCCAAGCGTACTGAACCCACGTTCCTCGAATAAACTCTGCCCCAACGATGTAATAAACCGTTCTGATTATTGCGAGCACGCCGCCCTTGACAATGATGGCGGAGAGTGCCGCCGAAGCGGGAGCAGGAGCAACGGGATGAGCCGTTGGAAGCCAGCCGTGAAGCGGAAGCATGCCAGCCTTTGCACCGAAACCGACAAGCATAAAGAATATCGCAATAAGGACAATCGTTCTGTTTGCGTTTGCCGACTCCAAATTGAGTGTTCCTCCCGGAGTGAATGTGAGGCTGTCGGTGTTCTGATACAGAATATAAATTCCGTAAAGAGCACAGTAAGCACCCGCCATGGAATAAAAGAGATATTTGAGTGCCGCCATGATTGCCTCTTTCGTGCCGTTATGAAGAACAAGCACCATGGAGGTAATTGTCATAAGCTCATAGCAGAAATAGAATGTGATGAGATTTCCAGAAAAGCTAAGTGCGATAACCACGGCAAAGACGATGAGGAAAATTCCGAAAAATCTCTTTTCGTTTCCCTCGTGCTTCATGTACTTAAATGCGTAAATACAGATAGCGGGCCAAACAACCGAAACTATCGACACAAACAAAGCCGAAACCTCGTCGTTCTTGAAATAAACGGGAATTCCGCCGACAAAGCTGAAAAGATGAAGCTCACTTCCCATGTGACTCCATGCGGTGAAAAGCGCGATTAAAGCTGACACAGCGAGAGTAGCGAGAGTCACGGTGTGAAGCTTTTTAAGACCTTGCTCCGAAGCAGACTTTCCGAACCAATCATTTTCGTGCACATGGTCACGAAAAGACGACAGCAGAATGATTATTCCGACAACTACAGAAAGAAGCGACGGAGTTATAAGCAGTATATTCAAAATCCGTCACCTCCTATGAGAACATAGCCAAGCCCTTGCTTATGAGATCCACTATCGGATCGGAGGCAAGACCGAGCACAAAGTTTAAGACGATTAAAAGCACCATTGAAAAGCTTTTCGCAGGCTGCATTTTTACGGTCACATTTTCATAGCCTGTCGTATCGACCTCAACTCTCGACTTGTGAGTCGGAGTGTAAATTCTGACGGTGGTTTTCATAAAGTAAACCGCATTCAGAATCGTGCTGATTGCAAGTGCAAGAAATGTGAGAAGCATCTTGTTTTTACATTCAACGCCTGCCTCGGCAAAGAGAAGCTTGCTTATGAAGCCGCCGAATGCAGGGAATCCTATCATGGAAAGCGAGCCTACCATAAAGGTAACTCCGGCAAGCTTATTTCTGTATGCCGCACCCGTGAGACTCAAGAAATCTCTCTTGCCGTTTGAGGCGTCGGTAAGTCCCGATGCACAGATGAAAAGAAGAGACTTTGTTGCGGCGTGCACAAGAATATGATATATGCTTGCTATCATTCCGTAGGTTGTTCCGAGTCCGAAGCCCATGTAGATGTAGCCGATTTGAGCGACCGAGGAATAGGCTATCATTCTTCTGATGTCGTTCTCTCTGATAGCATCTATCGAGCCGAAAATCATTCCCGCAATACCGAAAACGAACAGAACATTTACGATTTTTTCGTCACAGATTATATCGAAGCCGATTACTCGGTAGAAAATCTTGATGACAAGGAAAAGATATCCCTTTGAGACGAGCGAAGAGAGAATAGCTGCCGAAGAAAGCGTGGAATATCCGTAAGCATCGGGAAGCCATGTGTGGAACGGAAACAGTGCCGATTTAATCGCAAGTCCCGTGACCATCATGGTGACCGAGACGACAAGCGGAACATGATAGCTGCCGTTTTGAACAAGTGCGACAACCGCCTCGTGGATATTCATCATCAGAAGGTGACCCGTTATGCTGTAAAGCCAGCAAAGTCCCAAAAGCACAAGACCTGAGCCAAGCAAGCTCATTACCATGTAGCGTGCGGCAGCCTCGATGTTCTTTCCGTGCTGATTTACCATTATCAAACCGCAAGCCGAAATTGTGTTTATCTCGATGAAAACATATGCGGTAAAAATATCGTTCGTGTAAACAAGGGCAAGAAGCGAGCTCAAAAGAAGATTTGCAAGAACATAGTAAAGATTTGCTTTTCCCTTTTCTATTTCCTTTTCTCTCTCAAGAGAGCCGCCCACCATGGAAAGAAACATGATGATGCAGAAAAACAAAGCCATCATCGCCTCGAGTATTCCGACTCTGAGCTCGTTTCCCCACGGTGCGGAAAATCTGCCCATCTGATAAATGTAATAGTCTCCCGATTTAATCGTAAAGGCACAGACGCAAAGGCTCATAGCCGTCACGATTACCAAAAGACAGGTGTTTATTCTCCTTGCGGCTTTTCCGTTATGAACCGCCGAAGAAATTATGCCGCCGAACATGCACATCAGTATGCTGAAGGACGGGAAGGACTGTACAAGCTCCATTATTTGCTGTCCTCCTCATTTACTATCGCGCTTATCTCATCGAGATTCAAGGTGTGATAACGGCGATAAAGTCTTATGGTAATTGAAAGCATAACCGCCGAAACGGAAACCGAAACGACGATGCCCGTCAGAACAAGTCCCGACGGAATCGGGTTGATATATTTGCTCGTATCCTGAATGCCGTCAACAACAATCGGAGCAATTCTGCTCTTAATATAGCCCTGAAGTGCCAAAAAGAGATAGATTGCCGAGTCCATTATATTGAAGCCGATTATTTTTTTGATTAGATTTTTCTGAAGAAGCAGATTGCAGAAGCCTATTCCGAAAAGGATTACGGAAACTGCTATGGGATAATTTGCAAGAAGCCCTGAAAGCATATCAAAGTCCTCCTCTTCTGAACAAAGCGTAAAATGCGTACATGGTGCATGCTACCTCGATACCGACACAAACATCAATCGGGAAAATGATACCGCCCGAAAGAATGTGGCCGAGAGTTCCTAAAGGAATGTGGTCATCAATTCCGTTTGCACCGCATGTGTAATAGTATGTGCCGATTGCACCGTAGGCACAAAGTGCCGTGACCTTTGCAACGGAATATACCTTCTCGTTGAGAAATTTGCCTGTTTTCTTGAAGCCGAACGCACAAACAAACAGCGTGAATGCCGCACCCAGAGTAGCTCCTCCCGAGAAACCTCCGCCCGGTGAAAGCTGACCGTTCACGATTATATAAATTCCGAAAACCATAATTATCGGCACAAGAATTTTCGCAACCGTCTGAAGGATAACATCGTTTTTCGGCTCATAAATTCTGTCGTTGTGCTCCTCTTCCTTTTTGAGCACCTTGTCGTCAAGCGCAAGCATAATCATTACGCAGACGGTTGCGATAAAGAGAACGTTGGTCTCGCCAAAGGTATCGAATGCACGGTAAGTCAAAATCATTCCCGTAACGATATTTACAGAGCCTGTCTCCTGTTCTCCCGCCTCGATGTATCTTGCGGCAACCTCATTGTTAACAGGTCTGTCTGCATCTCCGTAGGTCGGTAACTTGCTGACGCCGTAAAGCAGCATAACCACAATGAAAAGGCACAGCACAACACTGAACACCTGATATATTTTAGTAAACTCCTTAAATCCCTTGTTGTTCCTAAGATCAAAGGCTTTTCTGTTGGGATCTGCCTGAGAGAGCGATTTTCTCGGCTTTTTCTCCTCCTGCGGTTTCATCTCGAGTTCGCCGACAAAATATTCTCTCGTTCCGTTAAACCACGAAGAAAATTTATAGGAAAAGGTCTTTTTGTATTCGTTTTCATTCAGCTTTCTTGCCATCTTCCTTATCCTCCTTTTCTTCGGATTCATCGTCGTTGCTTTCTATGGCATGGATTTTCTTGAGCGTCAAAAAGAAAAGTATACTCGTAACGCCCGCACCGACAGCCGCCTCCGTTATGGCGAGGTCGGGTGATTCCAGCACCATCCAGATTATAGACATAACAAGGCTGAAGCTCATGAAAATGAGTATGGTGTTAAGCAGGCTTTTGGAAAAGCTTGCACAAACCGCACAAACCACCAAAAACAGCAAAAGAATAATCATGAATACCTGCATCATTCCACCTCTTCCTTTGCGTCTTCCGTCGTGCCTGTCGGCAAATCGTGCTCGTGAAGGTCGAAAACCTTGTAGTGGTCGTGGTGATGCTCGTCCGTTGTCATCTCAAGTCTCGTGATAAGGTGAGAGGATACGGGCGAAGAGAACCACAGAAAAACTATGATGATAAAAAGCTTGAGGCTCGTGAAGTCGAAGCCGTTGATAACTATAAGTCCCAAAAGGCTGCTGCCAAGACCAAGCGTATCGCCCATGGCGGCGGCATGCATTCTGTTCAGAACATAGTTAAATTTGAAAATTCCTATCATCTGAACGATAAAAATAAAAACTCCGAAGACAAGCAGTGCCGCTCCGATGATAAACCTAACCCATTCTACTGCGCTCATCGTGCTTGTCCTCCTTTCCCGACTTTCTCTGAATATAGACGCCCATATAAACCTTAGTGAGAACGATAACAGCCAAAAAGCTGATAAGTGCATAAATCAAACAAATATCAACAAGGTAGCCCTCTCGCATTTTTATTGCCAAAACCGCAATCGAAGTTATGACCAAGGTACCCGTCATATTTGTCGCAACGATTCTGTCCGCAACGCTCGGGCCGATAACAGCTCTTACTAAACAAAGAATTATCAAAACGGCAAGAATTATCAAAATCACCGTGAAAAAGCCTGAAACAAAGCTCATTTTTTCTTGCCCCCTTTACTCTTCTTTATAGACTCAAGTGCCCTGTTCTCCATTTTCTGAATGCGGTGCACAAAATCCGAATCGTCCATTCCCTCTGCAAGACTTTCGTCAAGACAATGAACAAGATACCACTCGTTTTCCATCATAACGGTGATAGTTCCCGGTGTGAGCGTGATGGCGTTGGCAAGAAAAGCTCTGCCGGCATTGGTCTTTAGCTTCGTTCTGAAACTTACTATTGCGGGCACAGGCTCTTCCTTTTGCGTGAGTATCATTTTAAGCACGAAATTGTTTGCCTTTACAATCTCGACGACAAGCACCACCGCATAGCAAAAACCGCTTATGAGATTTTTGTAGAGTGCTATTTCCTTTTTAATGCTGTGGTCCATGAACATACAGGTGAAAGCAAAAACTCCCATAGACACAAACAAACCGAAAATGACAATCTCAAGAGTAATGTTGCCGTTAAAAATTATCCACATAACAAACAGCAGCAAATACATAAATATTCCTCCTTTATACAGAATATACCTTTAAATCCAAAAATGAAAATCCGACTTCATAAAATCGAAGCACACAAAATAATCAAGGGGTAATTTTATTTCTCCGATAAGAGTCATAACTTTTTCGAATAATCATATCGCAAAAAATTATAACATCAATTTGCAACAAATGAAATACTCACGGTCAAAAATTTTAATCATTTATTAACATTTTTAACAAATTTCTGAGTCTTGTAGGGTAATTGTTTCGATTTGTAGAGAACAAACGTTTCTCTGCCCTTAATGTAATTTTTTCTTTACGGCAAGCCTATACAATATCCTGAATATCGTATGCAAAATTATGCTTTCAGAGCACGCAAAAAAGCCCCGTGCCGCAAAAGGCACGAGGCTTTCTCTCTCAAATATATTAATATTTATTCAAATATTCACTGCATATTCTCTCGGATTCGAGAGAATTTCTCTCTATCTCAGCTTTTAGCTCATCGAGTGAAGAAAATTTCTTTTCGGGACGAATAAAACGGAGAACATCAAGTCTTAGTTTTCTGCCGTAAAGGTCGCCGGAATAGTTCGCAATCCAGGTTTCTGCAAGCGGAACGCTTGAACCGACTGTCGGCTTGACACCGATATTGCATGTGCCGTGGTATTTCTCGCCGTCAATATGAACTATGGCGGCATACACGCCGAATTTTGGAAGCACAAAACCGTCTGGAAGCTTTTGGTTGATTGTGGGAATTCCTATAGTTCTACCCAAAGAATTGCCGTGGATAACCTCGAGAGTGAAACCGAACGGTCTTCCGAGCATTTTTTCTGCCAGAACGGCATCGCCCTCTTTCAGTGCAGATCGGATTGCCGAGGAATGAATCACCGTGTCCCCAAGCATAACGGGCGGACAGATTTTAAGAACAATTCCGTTCTCCTCGCAAAGCTTTTTAAGGAGTTTTACATCGCCTGCCGCTTTTTTTCCGAAACGAAAATCATCGCCGCAGGATATCATTCCGACACCGCAGCTGCCAAGCAAAACATCGAAGAAAAATTCTTCCGGGGTTAAATCTCTGACGCTCGAAAAGCTTATGTCAAAAATGTTTTCAATTCCCATTTTTTCAAGCTCGCCGATTTTGTCCTCCTCTGTCATAAGATACTCCGTTTTACCGGAAAGCACCTTGGACGGGTCCTCCGAAAAGGTGAAGACGCTCGGCTCGAAGCCTTCTTCAAGCACCTGTGAGATAACTTTTTTATGACCGAGATGAAGTCCGTCAAAGGCACCCAGAGCGACCGCAGTCGATTTATTCTTTTTTGAAATACCGTTTAATTCTCTGTAAATTTGCATCTTTTTCCTATTGCCGCATCCGAGATTTTTCTCACTTCACGTGAAGAATCTTAAGTATTTTCAGCTGACTTTCCTTAAGCTCCACAAGACCCAAGCCGAGAAAAAGCTTGCCGTCAGGGGAATATACTCTTATCTTCTCGCCGTCCATGCCGAACTTCAGATGAAGTCTTTCGAGTGAAAGCTCGCCGCCGTTTAAGTATCTGTTCATCTGAGCTGCAGAAACATTTACCCTTCTGTACTCGGAAAACAGTCCGTCAAGCGGTCTTATAACGCTTTCAATCTCGTTTTTTTCGCTTAATTCCTTCAGCTCATCGAGGGTCAAAGCGTCCTTTATATCAAAGCCGCATGCTCTTGTTCTTCTCAGCGCCGTCATAATTCCGCCGCAAAGCGAAAGACTCCTCGCAATGTCATCAATAAGCGTTCTTATGTAGGTTCCCTTGGAACAGCGAACGGTAAGCTCTCCCTCGCCGCTGTTTTCGTCAAAGCTCTCGAGTCTTAAAAGCGAGATGTTGATTTTTCTTGCCTCACGCTCAACCTCTATTCCCTTTCTTGCAAGGTCATAAAGGCGAACTCCGCCAACCTGAACCGCCGAGTACATCGGAGGAATCTGCTCGATTTCTCCACGAAAATTTTGAAGTGCGTTCTCGAGTGCCTCACGGGTTATTTTCCCGTAATTCTCCTCGAGTATCTTTCCCGTGCTGTCGAGAGTGTCGCTCTTGACTCCAAGCCTAAAGGAAGCGACATACTCCTTGTCGGTATCGGGCAGTAAATCGGCGCATTTCGTTCCTCTTCCGAGGAGTATCGGCAGAACTCCCGTTGCCATTGGGTCGAGAGTTCCCGTGTGACCGATTTTCTTTTCGTGAGTGATTTTCCTCATGACCGCAACGGCGTCAAACGAGGTGAAGCCCTCGGGTTTGTCAAGTACTATGAGACCGTTCATCCGATGTTCTCCAATGCCGCCTCTACAAGACCCTTTTCAGCCTCTTCGAGAGTAACTCCGCTGTCAAATGCACAGCCTGCCGCACCGATATGACCGCCGCCGCCGAATTTTTTGCAGATTGCCGAAGCGTCGGCAGGGCTTACCGCACGAACGGAAGCCTTCCAAATTCCGCCATCCTTCTCCTTGAGAGTGATTCCGACAAGAACACCCTCAATCATTCTCGGAACGGACGGAAGAATATCTATATCCGACTGAGTCGCACCTGTTTTCTCGCAAATATCCTTTGTGATATCGATAACGGCTACCTTGCCGTCGCCATAATATCTGATTTTGGACAAAACAAGCTGCTCTGCGGCTATGTATGCTTTTGTCTTGGTATCGAACATTACACGGTTGATTCTTGCGGCGTCGGCTCCCAGTTCCATAAGCTTTGCGGCAATTATATGTGTGCTCGGCTTTACGGAAGCGTACTTAAAGCAGCCCGTATCAGTTGCAAGACCCGTGTAAACACAGCCCGCGACATCAGCTGTGATATTCACATTCATCTCGCAAAAGAGATTATACATAAGCTCACAGTTGGACGGCTCGCCGCCGACTACCCACTCCTCACGGGCAAACGGCACATGAGTTGCGTGGTGGTCAATGGCAAGGCAGAAGAAGTCGTTGTCTTCAGTATATAAATCGTAATATTTTCCAAGAAGCTTGGGATCGGCTACATCCACCGTGACATGATGCTCGATATTCTCCTCTTTAAGGTCTAAATCAAGTCCCTCAAAAAGATAAGAGAATTTATTTGCATATTCGTCAGAACAGCGAAACGCAGTCTTTTTCCCCATGCTTTCGAGTACATGAAGCAGAGCCGACGCACTGCCAAGGGTGTCCCCGTCGGGACTTGCGTGAGAATAAACGCAGATGTTATCCCACGCAAGAAGTCTTTCGGCTGCCTCTTTAATTGTGATATTGTTGGGCATATTGTTTTCCCCTGTTACTTGAGGTCGTTGAGCAATCTTGTGATGTTTGCACTGTACTCAATGGAGTCTGTTGCTTTGAAGATAAGCTTAGGCGTATATCTTATATCAAGCCTTGAGCCGAGCTCGTGGCGGATGTAGCCCGCACCGTTCTTCAGCCCCTTGACCGCCTCGTTAGTGGCGTCCATGCCCTCCATTGTGCTTACATAAACAGTGCAGTAGGAGAGATCGTTTGTAACCTCAACTCTTACTACCGAGATCAGCTTTCCCTGAACTCTCGGGTCTTTGACCTCACGAAGAATCGCAGAGAGCTCTCTGCGGATATCTTCGGTGGTTCTGTCTAATTTATGACTAGCCATTGTTTATGCCTTTCTGATTGAAACGAAAGGAAATTAATCCTCTCTGTATTCCTCCATGATGTATGCCTCGAGAATGTCTCCCATTTTGATATCGGAGAACTTGTTAAGTGTGATACCGCAGTCAAAGCCCTGAGCTACCTCACGGACATCATCCTTAAATCTTCTGAGGGACTTAACCTCGTCATCAGCAACGATAATACCGTCACGAACAACTCTGACGAGTGCATTTCTTGTGATTTTACCGCTTGTGACGTGACCGCCGATAACCATACCGACATTGGAAATCTTGTAAATCTCACGGCACTCTGCCTTACCGAGCATGACCTCGCGAATCTTCGGTGCGAGCATACCCTTCATAGCGGACTCGATCTCCTCGATGCAATCGTAGATGATTCTGTAAAGTCTCATGTCAACGCCGTCACGCTTTGCGTTCTCCTCGGCAACAGCATCGGGACGGACGTTAAATCCGACGATGATTGCATTTGAAGCGTTAGCGAGCATAACGTCATTCTCGTTGACGGCACCGACGGCGCCGTGGATAATATTAACTCTTACCTCATCGTTAGAGAGCTTCTCGAGTGACTGCTTAACAGCCTCGACAGAGCCCTGAACGTCAGCCTTAACGATAATCTTGAGCTCCTTCATCTCGCCCTCTCTCATCTGATCGAAGAGATTGTCGAGTGTGACCTTTGTCTGAGAATTGAACAGCTCTTCCTTCTGAGCGGTGATTCTCTCCTCGACGAGCTCACGTGCAAGACGCTCATCGGAAACGGCATTGAATACGTCGCCGCCTGTAGGAACATCACCGAGACCTGTAATCTCAACAGGAACGGACGGGCCGGCGGACTTAACCTTTCTGCCCTTATCGTCTGTCATAGCTCTTACTC
>CAVBOS010000013.1:0-18607 GCA_963597005.1 Lachnospiraceae bacterium | reverse complement strand
CTTTCTTCTGCTGTTGCGGGAGCATGCATCGGCTTTTTGGTTTGGAATTTCCACCCTGCAAAGGTTTTCATGGGCGATACCGGTTCTCTGTTTCTCGGAGCAATTGTATGTGCAATTGCTTACGGCTTAGGACTTCCGCTTTTGCTCATTCTTTACGGTATTATTTATATTGTTGAAATTCTTTCCGTTGTACTTCAGGTAAGCTACTTCAAGGCTACCCACGGCAAGAGACTTTTCAAGATGAGTCCTATTCATCATCACTTTGAGCTTTGCGGCTGGAGTGAGGTTAAAATCTGCGGTGTGTTCGGCTTAGTGACACTTATTGCAGGAATTATATGTATTCTTTTAGTTGCTTTCGGCTTGAGATAAGCGGCAGTTTAATTTGAGATTGATTGAAAAAGAAAGAAGGAGGACGCCCGTATGAGCGACAGATATCAAGGCAGAACGACGAGAGGACTCAATAGGGTTCCTCCTACAAGAAACAGCGAGCCACAAAGAAAAAGTCGGCAGTCAAGCGAAAAGAGCAGTGCGAAAAATCAGCCCAAGCAGCCCAAACAGCGAAAGATAAGAAAAAGAGCCGTAAAGGTTCGTGAGAGATTTTTCGGTCTCGGAATCGGACTTGATATGCAGCTTTTGCTTTTGGTGCTTTTGCTTCTTGGAATCGGACTTTCCACACTTTTCTCGGCAAGCTATTCCTACGCTTATTATTACGACAGCTCAAGCTTTTCGTACATTACCAAGCAGGGAATTTTTGCGGCACTCGGAATTGTCTGCATGCTTCTGGTCTCGACTTTTAACTATGCTAAGCTGAAAAACATCAGGGTCGGATTTCTTCTTGCAACGGTCATTATGCTCGGAATTGTATTGGTGCTTAGAGGAACGGCTATCGTTCCGAGAATTAACGGTGCCTGCCGATGGATTAACATAGGCGGTCTTTCCGTTCAGCCGTCCGAGATAGCCAAGTTTACATCAATTTTGATGATTTCGGGAACGCTTTCCAAATATGACGGCAAGGATGTACCCTTTTTTAGAGGTGTTCTTCCGTGCTTTTTGTGGTTTGGACTTTTTGCCGTTATGGTCGTCCTTGAACCGCACGTTTCCGCAACTCTTATCATTGCTTTCATCTGTTCGGCTGTTATGTTGGCGGGCGGTGTTAAGCTCAGATATTTTCTTTTATTGGCAATACCTGCCGGTGCGGTTGGCACATGGTACATTATTAAATCCGGTAAATTCAGTCATGTTATGCCGAGAATTTTAGGCTGGCTCAATCCGTTCAATCCTCCCGAGGGAGTCGACACCTACCAGACCACCCAGTCGCTTTACGCAATCGGTTCGGGTGGACTGTTCGGCACGGGAATCGGTCAGTCGAGACTTAAGCATCTTCTTCTTCCCGAGCCGCAGAATGACTTCGTTTTTGCTATTTTCTGTGAGGAAATGGGACTTGCGGGAGCAGTTGTTGTAATTATACTTTTCCTTTGGCTTATCTGGAGGGGAATCAACATTTCTCTTCATGCAAAGGACAGATTTGGCACACTTCTCGGAACGGGAATAACCTTTACTATCGGAATTCAGGCGGCTTCAAATATCTGCGTTGTTACCAACGCTTTCCCAAACACGGGTATAAGCTTGCCGTTCTTCTCCTACGGAGGCTCGTCGCTTCTGGTTCTTCTGTGCGAAATGGGAGTTCTGCTCTCTATATCAAGATATAACTATCGACAGGATTCTCTGGGAATCCCTGAAAAGACTATTGAATGAGGTAAAAAATTATGCGAGTACTTTTTTCCGGCGGTGGAACCGCAGGTCATATCAATCCCGCTTTGGCGGCGGCAGGCTACCTTAAAATGAAACAGCCTGATGCTGAGATACTCTTTGTCGGCAACAAGGGTGGCATGGAGGAAAGGCTCGTTCCGCCTGCAGGCTACGAGATTAAGACTATCCACATCTCAGGCTTTCAGAGAAAAATCACACCCGCAAATATCGTGAGAAATATTCAGACGGTTAACAAGCTTGTCACTTCCACACTTGAGTCCAAGAAAATTATCAAGGAATTTAAGCCCGACATCTGCGTCGGAACGGGCGGATATGTATGCGGTCCCGTTCTTCGTGAGGCGGCAAAGCTCGGCATTCCGTGCGTTGTGCACGAATCAAACGCTTACCCCGGAGTCACCGTTAAGATGCTCGCAAAGAGCGTCAAGACAATTATGATTGCCGTCGAGGACGCAAGAAAGCATCTTCCCGAGGGAGTTAATGTTGTTGTAACGGGAAACCCTGTTCGCCCTGAGATTTTGGCGGCAGACCGAGAGGCGGCAAGAAAAAAGCTTGGTCTTGACGAGAGACCAATGGTTCTTTCTTTCGGCGGAAGTCTCGGTGCTGGTGCGCTCAACAACGCAATGATAACTGTTCTTAAGGACAGCGCAGAGAAGGGTACAGTCCAGCATATTCACGGCTACGGTACAAGAAATACCGAATATCCCGAGATTCTCAAGGAGTCGGGCTTTGATGTTTCCGCATATCCGCAGATAAGAGTTCTCGAATATATCAACAATATGGCTGACTGCCTTGCGGCGGCGGACGTTGTCATAAGCCGTTCGGGCGCAATAACCCTGACGGAGATTGAAGCTATGGGCAAGGGCTCTATCCTCATTCCGTCACCGAATGTCGCAGAAAATCACCAGTATCATAACGCCATGGCACTTGTAAACAGAGGTGCCGCAGAAATTATCGAGGAAAAAGACCTCACGGGCGAGAAGCTCTTGGAGGAGCTCAATAAGATTTTGGCTGACCCCGAGACAATCGCACGCTACGGCAAAAACGCAAAGGAAATGAGCATTCCCGATGCAAACGAAAGAATTTATCAGGAAATTCTCAAAGCCGCAGGAATGTCGGATTTGAGCGAGGAATAAAACAGATTATTAATTATTTCAAATTTATATTTTTGACGAAAGGAGGGGAGAAGCATGGGATTTATAAGCAAAATCCGTGATGCCGCCATGAAAGATCTTGACGGTGAGGCAGAGCTTGATTTAGACGAACAGTATGCCGAAAGTCAGAAGAGAAGCCGCACGGGAAGAAGCGAGAAAACCGAGCGAAGAAGCAAAAGGCGTGTTGTCAGACACGAGGACGATGGTTATCAGGAATATATCGATGAGGACGACGGCTCCGTTGTGATTCGTGAGGGCTATGACGGTGACGGTATTTACTTTGACATGGAAGATGACGACTTCTCCGCTCCGAAAAAGTCTCATAAACTAAGAGCAACGCTGATACTCACGCTTATTGCAATTATTGCACTTGTCGTGTGTGAGATAGCCTTTTGCCGAGTTAAAGTAATCAAGGTGAACGGCGTTACGCAGTACGATACAAACGAGGTTATTGCTTCAACGGGAGTTACTGAGGGACAAAATCTTTTGCTTGTAAATGCGAAGAGCATAGAAGAAAATCTCTATTCGCTTTATCCGTATGTTGAGAAAATCAAGCTCAGAAGAATTTTCCCTACTACTGCTGAGATTAGCATCACAGAGGCAACGGTAAGATACAGCATTGCCTACAATGGCGGATATGTCTACATCAGCCAGTACGGAAAGCTTCTTGACAACAGAACGGAGCAGGAAGCAAGCTCAATTCTCCTTGTCGGCGGAGAAATAAGCGATAATGACGGTTACTTAAAGTTTGAGGATGAATATCAGCAGCAGGCTTACGAGGAGATTAACACCTGCCTCAATGAGCGTGGCAACGAGATAAGCAAGATTACAAGAATAGATATAAGCGATGTCTATAACATTAAGCTTCTTTATGACGGAAGAGTTCTCATGAATATCGGCGGTATAAGCGATTTGAGATACAAGCTTAATTTCGGCTTGCAGATAGTCATGGGCAGCGGAATTTCCGATACTGAGTACGGCACGCTTGACCTCACGCTTTCCAAAGAAAATAACCGAGCTTACTTCAATCCGACTTCTCAGTCAGAAGTTGAGAGCGGAACAACTACTTCCGAGACAGAATGGACGCTCACCTTTGACGGTGCGGGAAGAATTGTTGACGGCGTTGATGCCGTGGACAGTGAGAACACTGCTTCAAGTGAAACTTCTTCGGGTGACGGCACAACGGCAGACTCGACAGACGATACGACCGTTTCAGATACAGACGGATATGATGACTACACCTCGTCGGAGGAATCGAGCACAGAGGAAACCACGATAAATTCGCGCGGTGACGATATACCCGATTTCTGATAAGTGTGCTTTGGAAAGACAAAGTTTTTTCAGTTAAGAAGAGCTTTTACAGATTTGCAAGATGTTAATAAAATGCAAATTATCTTTATAAAATCGCTCTAAACACTTGAAATTTAAGGTGTAAAGTGTTAGATTATTAAATGTGTAAAGCTGAAATTATGTAAAGCAAAAAGCCTTTACTCACTTTACCCCGAAAATACCCTAAGGTTTATTATAAAAAGTTTATATTTAAGGAGGAATATATCAATGCCTTTCGCAATTGATAATATGCTCGACGAAGCAGCCCAGACTATAAAAGTTATCGGCGTCGGCGGCGGCGGCGGAAACGCTGTCAACCGTATGGCTGAGGAGGGTGTTCAGTATGTAGAGCTCATCTGCATGAACACTGATAAGCAGGCTCTTTCACGCACACAGGCTCAGACAAAAATCCAGCTTGGCGAAAAGACAACAGGCGGCAAGGGTGCCGGCGGAAACCCCGCTAACGGCCAGAAGGCTGCCGAGGAATCAAGAGATATAATTGCTGATACCATTAAGGGTGCAGACATGGTATTCGTTACTGCAGGTATGGGAGGCGGAACCGGTTCCGGTGCAGCTCCTGTTGTTGCTGAGGTAGCAAAAGACATGGGCGCTCTCACAGTCGGTATCGTAACAAAGCCCTTCGCATTTGAGGGCAAGAAAAGAATGGATCAGGCTGAGGCGGCAATCGAAGCTTTGAAGCAGCATGTCGATTCACTCGTTGTTATTCCCAACGAGAGACTTAAGTTTGTTTCCGATCAGAAAATTACACTTGCTAATGCTTTCCAGGTAGCTGATAATGTTCTTAGTCAGGGTGTTCAGTCTATTTCTGACCTTATCCAGCTTCCGGGTATTGTTAACCTCGACTTCGAGGATGTTAAGTCCGTTATGCAGGATGCAGGCTATGCTCACATGGGTGTCGGCTCAGCTACAGGCAAGGACAAGGCAGAGCAGGCTGCTCTTCAGGCTATCACAAGCCCGCTTCTCGAGACAGCTATCGCAGGCGCAAAGGGTGTTATCATTAACGTCAAGTCTTCTCCGAACATCGAGCTCGAGGAAATCGACGCAGCTTCCAACCTCATCAAGGAGAGAGCAAGCGAGGATGCAAACATCATCTGGGGTGCTACATTCGACGAGACAATGGAAGACGAGATCAAGGTTACTGTTATCGCAACAGGCTTTGGCGGCATGAACGGAGAGAGTGTAGCTAAGACAGCTCCTGCTGTTTCCGCTACACCTGCTCAGACAGCAGCTGCAGCTAAGGCTGAGTCCGAGTCAAGCTATGTCGGCACATTCAATGTTGGCGGCAGAACAGCTACTCAGACACCTGATGTCCCGACAAGTGCGCCGACTGCAAAGCCACAGCCACGTGTCGAGGAGGATTCCACCTTTACAGATATTATGTCTATTTTTGGCAGAAAGTAATCAAAATTTTACATCTCCGGTTTGTTTTCAGATCGGAGATGTTTTTGTAAATCAGCTTATGGAGGAATTGTTATGAAAATCAACGGAGTTCATCACATCGCACTTTATCCGAACGAAGAGAATTTAGAGAAGGTAATCTCTTTCTACAGAGACGTTATGGGATTCCCTGTTAAGAGAAGCTGGGCAGACGGTAAGAACTGCATGCTTTCCTGCGGTGACAACAGCGTTATGGAGATTGTTTGCCACCCCGAGCTTGACAACGCTCCCGTAGACGGTTCATTTAACCACCTCGCATTCGCAACAGATGATGTTGACGAGTATATCGAGAAGGTAAGAGCTCTCGGCTATGAGGTAACAATGGAGCCGACAGATATGGTTCTCGGTGAGAATTTCCCAATCAGAATAGGATTCTTCCGTGGCCCTCTCGGCGAGCACATCGAGCTTTTCAAGGAGTGCTGATATGTCCGATTTAAGAGTAAATACAAGGGATATCGCAGAGGTAGCCCCAACGCTCAAGGCGGGCCAGAGAATTCTGCTGAGCGGTACGGTCTACACCTCAAGAGACGCCGCCCACAAGAGAATCAAGGAGTTGCTCGACAAGGGCGAGGATATTCCTTATCCGCTTGAGAACGCAAGCGTTTATTATGCCGGCCCCACACCGACTCCGCCCGGAATGGCAATCGGCTCTTGCGGCCCAACCACAAGCTCGAGAATGGATAAATTCGCTCCCGAGTTCATGGACAGAGGACTCAAGTGCATGATAGGCAAGGGAAAGAGAAGTGACGAGGTAATCGAGGCTATTAAGCGAAATAAAGGAGTTTATCTCTGTGCTATCGGCGGTGCGGGCGCACTTGCGGCGAGATGCATAAAGTCATGCGAGGTTATCGCATTTGAGGATCTCGGCTGTGAGTCTGTGAAGAAACTCGAGTTCGAGGATTTTCCGCTTATTGTTGCGATTGACTGTAACGGAGGAAATGTTCTTTCATGATGCAAAGCTCGGTTAAGCTAAGACGAAATCCGCTTCCCGAAGATATAAAACTGACGACAACCGCCGCTCTCGTTTTGGAGGGTGGCGGTATGCGTGGTTTATACACCTGTGGAGTTTTGGATGCTTTTTTGGAGGCAAGAATAGTTTTCAGCCGTGTTATCGGAGTTTCGGCAGGGGCTTGTAATGCCTGTTCTTATCTTGCCTTACAGGCGGGCAGAGGCGCAAAGGTAATTATCGATCATATCGACAAGGATTATTACTGCGGTCACAAGATGCTTATGAAAACGGGTAATTTTTTCTCGGAGGAATTCATCTATCACAGAATCCCCGAGGAACTTTATCCGATTAATAACAGTGCTTATAAGCAAATCGGTGCCACGCTCTATGCCTGTGTGACGAACCTTGAAACGGGAAAAGCCGAGCTTTTGCCTGTAAGAGATATGATTCGTGATGTGGACAAGGTGCGTGCAAGTGCATCGCTTCCGCTTCTTTCACGCCCTGTGGAGATAGGTGGCAAAAAGTATCTTGACGGCGGTGTTGCGGATTCTCTTCCGATTGCCAAAAGTGAGAGAATGGGAAACAGAAACAACGTTGTCGTTTTAACTCAACCGAGAGATTTCACAAAGAAGAAAAGCTCGGTTTATCCTCTTGTCAAGGCGCATTACCACGGCTACAAAGAATTTAGCAATGCGATGAAAAACCGTCACGTTGTCTATAACAACGAGCTTCTCTATCTTTCCGATAAGGAGAAAAAGGGGACGTGCTTTGTGATTGCCCCCGAAACAAGTCTCGAAATAGACAGACTCGAGCGTGATCCCGACAAGTTAACAGAGATTTACGAGCGCGGATTTCACGATGCTATGGCAAAAATGCCTCAGCTAAAGGCATTTCTCGGAAGATGAGCATTTTGTGGTAGACTTTGTAGGTTCTTTTATTGTAAAATAAACATGCGATGTATGATATGAGTGAATGACGGAAATCAAAAAAACAATTGTTCGAAAAATTTCGCCTAAGTTATTGCTTTTTATCTCGATTTCAAGTATAATCATAGTACAGATGTTCCCCCGTTTGTACGGGAGAACACCAAGCATTTAAATCATAGTGAGGATGTTCTTTGGCTAATTTTTAATATAAAGTGAGAGGACATTCAAAATTTCGTAAAATAAACATACAAACATGTTATTACATAGGAGAATTAAAAATGGCAGATGAAAAAAACAAGGCGCTGGAAAGTGCCCTTACCCAGATAAGAAAGCAGTTCGGCGACGGTGCGGTCATGCGCCTCGGACAGACTCAGGCACTCAACGTCGAGGCTATTTCCACGGGCTCGCTCACGCTCGATATGGCTCTCGGTATAGGAGGACTTCCCAGAGGAAGAATTATCGAGATTTACGGACCCGAGTCCTCAGGTAAAACGACGCTTGCTTTGCACTGCGTTGCAGAGGGTCAGAAGCTTGGCGGAAATGCCGCTTTTATTGATGTTGAGCACGCACTTGACCCGGTTTATGCGTCTCACCTCGGAGTCGATATCGATTCACTCCTCGTTGCTCAGCCAGATACTGGTGAGCAGGCACTTGAAATCACAGAGAAGCTTATAGCATCGGGTGCTATCGATGTTATCGTAGTTGACTCTGTTGCCGCACTTGTTCCAAGAGCAGAAATTGAGGGTGAGATGGGCGACAGCCATGTCGGACTTCAGGCAAGACTTATGTCGCAGGCTATGAGAAAGCTTACGGGTGCAATCTCAAAGTCTAACTGCGTTGCTATTTTCATCAACCAGATTCGTGAGAAGGTCGGCGTTATGTACGGTAACCCCGAGACAACATCGGGCGGCCGTGCCCTTAAGTTCTACGCTTCCGTTCGACTTGACGTCAGAAGAGTTGAGTCCATTAAGGTAGGCGGCGAGGTTGTCGGTAACCACACAAAGGTTAAGGTTGTCAAGAATAAGGTTGCGCCTCCGTTCAAGGTTGCAGAGTTTGACATTATGTATGGCGAGGGCATTTCTAAGATGGGCGAAATCATGGATGCGGCTATCGATATGGATATTATCCATAAGTCAGGCGCATGGTTCAGCTATGAGGGTCAGAGACTTGCACAGGGCAAGGATAACTCCAAGAAGCTTATCGAGAGCAATCCAGAGCTTTTGAACGAGATTGAGACAAAGGTAAGAGCAAGATTTTTGGAGCAGTACGGCCCGAAGAAGGACGAGGAGAATAAGCCGAACGGCCCTGATGTCAAGAAGGTTGAGACTTCGGCACCGAAAGCAGAGCCAAAGCAGCCGACAATTACAGCTGATATTGACATTACCGTTGACGACTGATGCTCATAACGGATATAAGAACGAGAAGAAAAGGGCTTTCTCAGCTTTATATTGACGGTGAGGAAGCCATGAAGCTCGATACATTCACGCTGGAGGCGAACGGCATAAAGGTCGGTCAAAGCCTCACGGATGAGGAGCTTTTTGAGCTTATAAAAAAATCGGAAGCACACAGAGCCTCGGAAAAGGCTCTGTATCTTCTTGAATACAGGGCGAGAAGCAAAAAAGAGCTCATAGACAAGGTGAGTGAGGTGGCGTCAAAGGAAACAGCCGAGCAGACGGCAGATCGAATGGAAGAGTTAGGTCTTATCGACGATCATGAGTTTGCCCGGGTCTTTGTGCGTCAGCTTTTTTCTGTTAAGAAATTTGGCAAAAGACGAGTGGTTCAGGAGCTCAGAATTAAGGGAATCTCATCCGAGATAATCGATGAGGTTATCGAAGAATATGAGGATGAACCGATTGAGAAGATAAAAATGCTTCTCGAGAAGAAATATCGTGGCTTTGCCGACGATGAGAAAATAAAGAGAAGGGCTGTTTCGGCACTTCAAAGATACGGCTACAGCTTTGATGAAATTCGAGAGGGTATGAGCTCCTTTGATTTCGAAGATTTTTGAGCCGAAATATAAAAACAAAGGAGAAAACTTATGTCCGTAAAGGTCGGAATGATATGCCTCGGCTGTGCCAAAAATCAGGTCGACGGCGAAATGCTTATGGCGGCACTCAGAAACGGCGGATTTGAGACGGTAAGCGATCCCGCAGAGAGTGATATTGCCATCATAAATACATGCGGATTTATCGACAGTGCAAAAAAAGAGTCTATCGGCGAGATACTCGAGCTTGTAGACCTCAAAAATGACGGCGTTATCGAGAAAATCGTGGTAACCGGCTGTCTTGCAGAGAGATACAAGGACGAGATAAGACGTGATATCCCCGAAGTTGACGCAGTTCTCGGTATCGGAGCAAATGCCGATATAGTCAATAAATTCAAAGAGCTTGTCGGCGGCGAGGCTGTCGAAAGCTTCCCCGATAAATATCAGATGCCGCTTTGCGGAGACCGTGATTTGAGTACACCAAATTATTACGCTTATCTTAAAATTGCAGAGGGCTGTGACAACAATTGTACCTACTGTGCAATTCCAATGATAAGAGGAAAGCAGCGTTCCAGAACGATTGAGAATATCGTCGAGGAGGCAGAGGGACTTGTTAAGAACGGTGTTAAGGAGTTAATCGTTATAGCGCAGGACACTTCACGCTACGGAATTGATATTTACGGAGAATTTTCTCTTGCAAGACTTTTAAAAGAGCTTTCCAAGATTGAAAATCTCAAGTGGATAAGAGTCCTTTACTGCTACCCCGAGGCGATAACAGAGGAGCTTATCGATGTTTTTGCAACTGAAGATAAGGTAGTTAAGTATCTTGATTTGCCGCTTCAGCACGCATCGGGAAAGGTTCTCAAGAGAATGAACCGTCGTGGTGACAGGGAAAAGCTCACGGCTCTTATTAATAAACTTCGTGAGAGAATTCCCGGCATCGTTCTTCGTTCTACCTTTATTGCCGGCTTCCCAGGAGAGACCGAGGATGATTTCACCGAGCTTGCCGAGTTTGTCAAGGATATGGAATTTGACCGCATGGGCTGTTTTGCTTACTCGCAAGAGGAGGGAACGCCTGCCGCAAGAATGAAGGAGCAGCTTGACGAGGAAACCAAGGAAGAGCGTGCGAGAATAATCATGGAAAGTCAGATGGACATCATGGATCGCATTAATCAGCGCCATATCGGAAAAATTCTCGAGGTTATGGTTGACGGATTTGACGAGGAGCAGGAGTGCTACTTTGGAAGAAGCTACATGGATGCTCCCGATGTTGACGGATTTGTTTACTTTAATTCTGAAAACGAATTAAACCCCGGTGATTTTGTGACGGTTGAAATTGAGGATGCAATTGACGCAGACCTCTACGGCACTCAGACAGATTAACAAAAAAGGGATGCCCAATCGGACATCCCTTTAAATATATGTGATACCTTAAAATCAGCCGACATTACCGCTGTTGATTCCGACACTGTCGTTATCGAGCGGAAGCCATGCGAGTACCTTCTGAATGTAAGTATCCCAGAAATCCCAGTCGTGATTTCCTGCACCGTATTCCCATGTTACGTCTGCACCGAGCTCTATGAGGTGATCCTTGAACTCGACATTAGGAGCGAAAAGACCGTCCTCGGTTCCACAGCACATATAGATTTTTGGGAACTTCTTGCCCTCTTTTGCAAGCTTGTCTGCAAGAGCATAGTAATCTTTATCGCTGCCCTTGAGATTTTCGAGCGGGCCGAAGAAAGATTCGTAGTAGTAGCGGTTGTGGAGGTTCCAGCCCGAATCATCGTAAACTGAATTTACGGCATCGTCTATGATAAGTGCGGCTGAAAGTGACGCAATACAGCCGAAATTCTCGCTGTACTTGAGTCCGTTTGTGAGTGCGCCGCATCCGCCCATGGAAAGTCCTGCAATGAAGGTATCCTCGGGCTTATCGGAGCAAGGAAAAGTTTTTCTTGTGAATTCGAGAAGCTCCTCTCCTATGAACTTGGAGAAGAAATCACCCGATTTCGGATTGTCGCAGTAGAATTTGTTTTCGCCTGACGGCATGATTACGATGAGATCTTTTGCTTCAGCCCAGCGCTGAATTCTTGTTCCGGAAAGCCAATCGATGCAGTTTCCGAAAACGCCGTGAAGAAGATAGAGAGTTTTGTACTTTTTAGGTGCTTCCTTTTTGTCGGCATCGGGACCGAATTTTAATTTGTCAGTCGGTACGATAGCTTTGATTTGAACTGTGCGCATAAGTGATTTTGAGATAAAATCACATGAGATAATTGCCATTGAAAAATCCTCCTTGATTAATTGATACATATGTCTTAATTAATTTGATTATATATTATAACAGCTTAATTTTCAAGCAGTTAGGAAAGACAGGTGAAAACATGCATATTCCCGAGAGCGAAAGCACGAAGATTGATATTCTGACATTTGATGAGGCGAGAATATCAAAATCGGATAAAGATTCCTATGACAGAGAAAAATGGCTCTATATTCCCGATTTTTACTCGGAATACCGTTATATTTTGGGTACAAGGGGAAAGAAGCCGCTTATCACAATTGGGATAAATCCCTCGACAGCCGAGCCCGATAATCTCGATAACACGCTGAAATCTGTGGAGAGAATTGCGAGCGGAAACGGCTTTGATTCTTTTATTATGTTTAATGTGTACGCTCAGCGTGCGACAAATCCCGATGATATGGACAAGGTTTTCAATACCGCACTTCATTCAGAGAATATGAAAGCGTTTCGCTATGTCCTCGAAAACAGCGGAGAAAATCCCACGGTTTGGGCGGCTTGGGGCACGATAGTGGAGAAAAGAGACTACCTCAAGATTTGTCTTTCCGATATGGTGAAAATCGGCGAGGAATTCGGTGCAAGGTGGGTAAGTGCGGGAAAGCGTTCTGTAAAGGGACATCCGCACCATCCGCTGTATCTTAGAAAAGATTCGCTTATCGAGGATTTTGACATGGGAGAATATCTTTCCAAACTCAATTGATATTGTTTTCAAAATGAAAAGCTGTCGGATTTTGTGCCGACAGCTTTTTTTCGCTTAAATATTCGATTACAGAAGAAGGATTCCAGCATCAGAGCAGATTTTTTTTGTGTTTTCGTCCCAGATGGAGGACTGAACCTCGCCGATATGAGCCTTGCCGAGAAGCAGCATGCAAAGTCTTGACTGACCGATACCGCCACCGATTGTAAGCGGAAGCTCGTTATTCAAAAGAGCCTTGTGGAAGGGAAGCTTGCTTCTTTCCTCACAGCCTGATAATTTTAGCTGAGTGGCAAGAGATTCGCTGTCTACTCGTATACCCATGGACGAAACCTCAAAAGCAATACCCAAGGTATCGTGCCAGAAGAGAATGTCTCCGTTCAGGTTCCAGTCGTCATAGTCGGGTGCTCTGCCGTCATGCTTTTCGCCGCTTTTAAGCTTGCCGCCGATTTGACTGATGAAAACCGTCTTATGCTCCTTGACGAAAGCGTTTTCTCTTTCCTTTGGTGTGAGGTCGGGATACATGTCCTCAAGCTCCTGAGAGCTTATGAATGTGACCTCTCTTTTAAGTTCCGTGTTAAGCTCAGGGAACTGCCACTTGATTTCGTCAAGCGTGCCGCAAATTGCCGAGACAATTCTCTCGACTGTTTTGCCTAGATATTCAACATTTCTTGTTTCCTTGTCGATAACTTTCTCCCAGTCCCACTGGTCTACATAGACGGAGTGGATATTATCGAGCTCCTCATCACGGCGGATTGCGTTCATATCGGTGATAAGGCCGTTTCCGACAAAGAATCCATAACGCTTGAGTGCGAGTCTTTTCCACTTTGCGAGGGAATGAACAACCTGTGCATCTGTTGATGCGGCTGGAATATCGAATCCGACGGGGCGTTCGACGCCGTTTAGGTCATCGTTAAGACCTGTTTTCGGATCGACAAAAAGCGGAGCGGTGACTCTCTTTAGGTGGAGTGCGGCACTGAGTTTAACCTCGAAAACGCTCTTGATGAGACCGATTGCCTTTTGCGTTTCGTAAAGACCGAGGGTTGATTTGTAGCCTTCGGGGATGAATGTTTGCATGATATTCTTCCTTTCTTTCGGATGTATGACAGATTAAGTATAACCTTATTATTGTGCTTTGTAAAGCCGATTGCAAACGAAAGAACGGGAATTCGGCTTAATTGCGAATTCCCGTTGTGCTCAAATCAATCTTTAGTTTTCAACTGTTCTCTCTCGTCTTGTTGAATTTTCCGCCCGCAAGAAGAACAAAGAGAAGTACCGTGCCGACAGCCGTGACAATCGTTCCGACGAGAAGAGTCAGCTCTACACTTGATGAATCGAAGAGCATGCCGCCTATTTTATTGAAGAGTATTCCGCTTATAACAAGTCCCATATCAAAAATGGACATACCTTTCACCTTGTTTGCGGGGTCTATGGTTTCGTTTACAAAGAAAACTCCGCCGGGGATAATCACCGCAAAGGTGAAGAACTGAATGCACTGTGCGATGTAGAATACAAAAATACTTGGGGCAATGAGCGTGATTATAGATTTAATAATCATGGCAACCGCTGAGAGCTTGAGAAGAGCACCAGCCGAACCCAGCTTTTTTCTGAGCCACGGAACGAGTGCCATGCCCGGTAATTCGAGGACAGCGGCGATTGCCGTACCGATTCCCATTTCCTTTTCTGTTCCGCCAAGGTTACGAACGATATTTATCGTGTAAGTATTTATAAACTGGTGAGACGCATAAATGAGCACGACAGCAAAGACAACGGCGATGAATCGAATGTTTCTTTTTGCAAATTCAAGAAGGCTGATTGCTTCCTGTTCAACGCTGTCGCTTGATGATTTATTATCTCCACTGTTCTTCACTTTGGGGAAGAAAAGGACGAGAAGCGCATCTAAGCCACAGCAAGCGAGAAGCAATATCATGATGATACCCGAGCCGAACCAATCGACAGCATATCCCATGAAGAACGCCATGACGGCATAGCCGATAGAACCGAAACCGCGGCAAAGGCTGTAGTTTAAGTTTTCGCCCGCATAGACATGTTCCATACCGAGGCTCGTTAGAAATGTGCCCTGAGTTCTGCTCATGGAATAAAGTACTACCGAAATGAGAGCAACGGGCAGAAAGAAATTCGGCAAAATGAGAAGAAGTGCACCGCCTACTGCCGAAATCAAGAGCAAAATTGCCGTTATACTTTTAAGCGGAATGCTTGGGTGCTTGTCCGAAAAGGAAGCGAGTATCGGGCTTATGATAATTCCGACAAAGCTGCCCAGTGCGAGCACTGTTCCGATTTGAGAATCGGAAAACATCCTCGTGCCGCTTTTTGTTTCGATTGCCTGAAGATACGGCGTTATGAACGCGAGTATCGAGCAGAGAGAAGCGTTGTGCAGAAATTGCAGAAAGGCATACTGCACAGTCATATTTTTTTCAGCTTTCATATTTAATCCTCCACACCATATATACGATTAATTTGTATATATTGCTTTCAGTATAGCACAAGGAGGGAGAATTTAACAATGAAATTTGTTATGAAATAAAAGAAAAGTCTGTACCCGAGATAATAAGGTACAGACTGTTGTTTTTTTAGATTTTGTCGCCTGCCATGAGCTTGTTAATGACAGGGATTTTAAAGAGAATCGAAGCTCCGATTACCGTTGTGATGCACTCGGGGAGCATATAGGCTCCGTTATACAGAAGTGAGTACCAGTATGGGCCTTTCAGAGTGAAAGAGCCGAAGCTTATGCTGAAGTCGAGGTATGTCCAGAGGGCGAAGCCTGTGATGAAGTGGCAGACGAAGCGGAGAAATACCGCAAGCGCAACTCCGAGGACGATTCCGCCGATACCTTTATTTCTGAAAAGACCCGCAACTCCGAGAACGGAGAAAGCGACGATGTAATCAAAAAGTATCATCACGATGAGAAGTCCGCCGGTGAATCCCCAGCCGAGACAACCCTCCTGAAGACCGAATCCAAACTGAATGAGTGAGAAGATGAACGAGGAAACAAGTCCCCATTTAACTCCGTATTCAATGGAAATCATGCATACGGGCAGCATGGAGAGAAGTGTGATACTTCCTCCGAACGGCATTTGCAGAACCTTAACCATACTGAGCACGGTTCCCAGTGCAAGCAGCATAGCGGTTACAGCAAGCCTTCTGGTACGGTTTACTGAACTTGACATAAATATTAACTTCCTTTCCTACGGCGGCATTATCCGCATCAGGTTCTAAGGGTATTATCTCAGCCGACTGCATATTTGCTTGGTATTCAGTCAGCACCCCAAAGCTTATGTTAGCACATTTTAACACATAAATCAATAGAAGTGAGGCTATGAGAGTGGGAATGGGGGAGATATTCTGAAAAGGAATATCAATTTGAGCATGCCAAAAAGCCACCGCTTTAGGCAGTGGCTTTTTAGCTATATAAGGTGTGGATTTTCACAACGCGTACTCTGATTTATTGATTACTTGCTGATTGGTGAAACAACTCCGCCGATGTTAACATACATAACATGGTTGAAATCAGCTGCAGGGCTTGTCATCTCGATGTCTCTTACATCAGCGAAAGCTTTTCTTGTGTGCTTAGCAGCAACTCTTTCATTTTCCATTCTTGAAGTTAAAATTGTCATAGGCTTTCTTGAAAACATAATCGTGACATCCTTTCGTCAATCTGAACCGCATCGGTTCGATAATCTTTCTTTTCTCTTTAAGGTTTTGTTTTAAGGTTCTTTGTTTTTCTCTTGACCTTGTGATTGTATTATAACTTGCTTTTATAAATTTGTCAAGCGCTTTTATAAATAATTTTAAAGAAAATTTTCTAAATTTTTGAAATTCTTCAGAAATTGAATGTTGTGTACACCAAAGTTGCATAGTGACGCCCAAATTATGCAGATTTGCACCTGAAACAGGCGATATAAGCAGGAATATGAATTATTACATTCTGTAATCAGTGTAAACGCTATGTAAATAATTTATACGATTTATTTACAATTAATAAAGAAAAAGCTCCTCCGATTACGGAAGAGCTTAAAATAATTTCTTAAGAGAATTAACTCTAAATATTTACTAAATTTAGAAAACTTATCAGTCGTCGAAGCTCATCTGGTTAAGCTTGATGATATCGGTGGACGGGGGACATGTGGACTCTCTTGTGACGAGGTCGACACCGATGTTCATTTTGTATGGCATACCGATGAAGCCCGCTTTTTTCATATCAATGATATTGAGAAGAAGCTGAACCGACTGTCTGCCCATAAGGTGGCAGTGGATTCTGACGGTGGTGAGCGGCGGATCTGTCCAGTGGGAAACACTTCTGTCGTCGAAGCCGACAACGGAGATATCCTGAGGAACACGAAGACCTACTTTTCGAAGAGCTCTTATCACCTGAACGGCTATGATATCGTTCTCACATATAAAAGCTGTCGGCAGCTCTTCCATTTCCTTCCACTGATTCAGCAAAGCTGTATAGACCTGAGTCGGTTTGTTCGGAATGGTGTTTGTGTAGATGCGGAAATCGTTTCTGTCAACGAGATGAAATTCACGAAGAGCCTGATGATAGCAGCGTCTTCTTTCTGTTAAGGTGTTGACGTCAGCGCCCGAGGTGATGTATCCGATATTGCGGTGGCCAAGCTCAAAAAGATGCTGAACCGCAAGATATATTCCGTCTTCGTTGTTTACGCATACAGAAGAAAGATTTGTTGTGTAGTTGTAGCGGTCAACTGCCACGAACATAAGGCCCGTGGAAACGAGGTCCTCATACATCCATTCGCTTATCTGGTAGCTCTGGACGATGATTCCGATGCACTCGTCAACATTGATGCATCCTTTGATTCCGCAGCTGCACTTTGAGTCGATGTGCACGATTTGAATATCGAAGCCGAGTTCTCGTGCCTGAATTTCACAACCCTCGAGGACGTGAGCATAAAGACCTGATTCGTCTGTTCCGAGATCGTCGAGCGTATAAATCGCATAGACGATGGTATGGCGTTTTGAGGAAACGGGGAGGTTCTCCGTATTCTGTGCCGCCGTGTTTGTTTTGAGCATGTCGCCGTAGCCAAGCTCAATAATTTGTTTTGTGAGCTTTTCGCGAAGACTGTCGCTGATGCCCGGTTTGTTGTTGATTAGGAGTGACACAGTAGCAGGGCATACGCCGAGTAGCTTAGCCAGATCTTTGCTTTTAATGGTCAAAATGTAAGTCCCCTTCGTGTTGAATTCTGAGTAATATTGCCGAGTCCGTTATTTTTAATTTTGCAACGGGTAGAAAAATCCAATTTTCAAAATTTATAAATTAATTATAGCTTAAATTAGTTGGATATGCAACAAGAGTTTGCAATTTCGTCAAAATACTAATGAAACGGTTAAGTGAATTAGAGTTTATGCACAAAAATCAAAGCGGTGAAATTATCCATGAAGTTCTTTTAGAGAAAAAAGTCTGGTTTTTAAGTAAAAATTTATAAGCCTGATAAATTTTTTCAGGAGATATATTAGGTGATTGTATGCGAAAATTGACATATTTGTAGGCTATAGTTCTCTCAGGGCATATAAATCTATAAAAATCACGAAACTGTGAAATTATTATCGTGGTGATGGAAAAAATATCCGTATACTAACTTTCGACAGAATAAAATAAAAGTTTACAAAATTGAGATAATTTCAATATGCTACTGTACCTTAAAATTTATATATGGTATAATCTTATTGTGCGTGTTTCTGATTTAAAAACAGAGACATCCGATTTAGGTTACACAGTATAAGGGAGAAGATTTTTATGGCAATGAATTTTTTGATAGCTAAGTACTCGCCGAAGGGCATGAAGAAGATAAGCTATGTGGACACCTCCACGCTTAGAATTTACCGCAATCTTATTGAGGCGGGATTCAAGGAAATTTATTTTGACGATATCAAGACCGTTCGTTTCAAGGAAAACAGTGCGCTTCCTTATTTTTCAGAGGTCACGATTATCGTTAAAGAGGAAGAGCTTCCCGAGATTGCAAAGGTAATCAATGCATTTGAAAGCTACCTCGAGAAGGAATACACCCCTGAGTCGC
>CAVBOS010000012.1:0-18820 GCA_963597005.1 Lachnospiraceae bacterium | reverse complement strand
AGTTCTATCTGAACATTCTCAAAAACATATTTGGGAAGATTGGGACGATTTACATCAACCTCAGTCAAATCATCATAGCTTATCTGCGGTCTTTTCAGCAATTCACTAAGTCTTACGCCTGTCGTAACAGGTGATGTTTCACGTGAAACAAGTATCTTGTTAAGTGCTTCAGACGGCGAAAAAATCGTATTTTCCGCTCTTTCAAGCTCCTCTTTTTTAAGTTTTTCTTTGTTTTCAAAGTGCTCCCATCTCTCGTCCGAAATCAATCCGAGATTTCTGCCGAGTGGCGTAAGTCTTTCGTCTGCATTATCCTGTCTAAGGATCAATCGATACTCACTTCTCGATGTCATCATTCTGTAAGGATCTGTGCATCCTTTAGTAATAAGGTCATCAATGAGCGTTCCGATATAAGAAGTATCTCTTCCGAGAACAAAGCTTTCCTTGCCAAGTGACTTAAGTGCGGCATTTATTCCTGCGATAAGTCCCTGAGCGGCAGCTTCTTCATAACCTGAGCTTCCGTTGAACTGACCCGCTCCGAAAAGTCCCGAAAAATCACGGAACTCAAGGGTCGAATTCATCTGTACGGGATCTACGCAGTCGTATTCTATTGCATATGCAGATCTCATAACCTTAACGTTTTCAAGTCCCTTTATAGTCTTATAGAATTTGAGCTGTACTTCTTCGGGGAGCGATGAGCTCATTCCCTGTAAATACATCTCTTCCGTCTCTTTCCCGCACGGCTCTATAAAAAGCTGGTGGCGTGGTTTCTCAGAAAATCTAACAACCTTATCTTCGATGCTTGGGCAATATCTGGGACCGACTCCCTCAATCATTCCAGAATAGAGGGGCGATTTATGGATATTATCCATAATCACTTTTTTGGTGTTTTCGTTAGTCCAGCTGACATGACAGACAACCTGATTTTTAAGCTCCTTATCCTCGTTATCATATGAGAAAGGAACAACAGGCTCGTCGCCCTCCTGAACCTCGAGATCGGTGAAATCTATCGAAGACCTAAGCACTCTCGCTGGAGTTCCTGTTTTGAATCTTCTGAGAGAAAGTCCCAAATCCTTGAGCGACTTTCCGAGAAAAGCCGCCGGGAACATTCCGTCAGGACCACCCTCGTACGAGACATCTCCGACAAATATTTTTCCGCCAAGAAATGTTCCTGTTGCGATTACAACGCAAGTGCAGGTGTAAACAGCTCCCATTCTTGTGAGAAGAGACCATTTCCCCTCATCGTTTCGCTTGATTTCTACAACTTCAGCTTGTTTTAAATCAAGATTTTCTTGAAGCTCCATCTTGTGTTTCATCACTCGTGCGTAATGGTTTCTGTCGATTTGAGCACGCAACGAATGAACAGCGGGGCCTTTTCCGAGATTGAGCATTCTCGACTGTAGAAACACCTCATCGGTAGTTTTTCCCATTTCTCCGCCCAGAGCGTCAATTTCTCTGACAAGATGCCCCTTTGCCGTTCCGCCGATTGACGGATTGCACGGACAGTTGCCGACCGCATCCATATTAATAGTAAAGCAGACGGTCTTTGCACCAAGTCTGGCTGACGATAAAGAAGCCTCTATTCCCGCATGTCCCGCACCGATTACAGCAACATCGTAATCACCTGCGGAATATTTATTTTTTGTAAAATTTTCAAAAACGCTATCCATATATTGACCCACAATATTTATTTTTTGAAATTAAATTCGCTTATTTTCCGACACAGAATTTTTCGAATACCGAAGCTACAATTTCTTCGCTTGCTCTCTGTCCCGTTAATTCGAGAAGTGCCGAAACAGCACCCTCACAGCTGACCGTAACGGCATCAAGCGTGAATCCGTTTTCAAATGCGGATTTTGCTTCTTTAACTGCCTCGTAAGCTTTCAAAGCATCGTTCTTTTGTCTCTCCGAATAGAGAACTCCGCTTGTGAAATCAACTCCGCCCGTGCCAAATAATTTTTCTACTGCAGAAATAAGCTCGTTTATTCCCTCTCCATTCAGAGCACTGATATAAACAATATTATCAAATTCGTTTTTGATATAACTCATATTGATTTTGCTTTTGAGATCGGATTTATTTATTACGGCAACGCACGGAATACCCTTTATTTCCTCGATTAGTCCTATATCCTCGCTTGTCAGCGGCACACTGGAATCAAATACCGCAAAAATAAGCTCTGCTGATTTCAGGCGATTTTTTGCGATTTCCACACCGATTTTCTCCACAGGATTATCCGTGTCTCTTATTCCTGCCGTATCGGCAAGACGAAGCGGAATATCACCGAGCATGACACTTTCCTCTACGACATCTCGAGTTGTTCCGGCTATTGATGTGACGATACTTCTTTCACAGCCCGAAAGAAGATTCATCAGAGTGGATTTTCCGGCGTTAGGCTTGCCGACTATAACCGTAGAAACTCCCTGACGGATTATTCTTCCTGCATCGAAGCTGTCAATGAGGTTTTTTAACTCTTTTTCGGCAAATCCGAGCCTTTCGCTGAGCATTTCGTCATCAACCTGAGGAATATCATCATCGGGATAATCAGCCCATGCTGCCAAATGCGAGCCTAAATCAATGAGCGACTCGATAATCTTTCCGACTTTCTTGGAAAGTGAACCTTCTTTTACGCTGAGAGCCGCTCTGGCACTTTGAGAACTCGATGCATTTATCAAGTCCATAACCGATTCAGCCTGAGCAAGATCCATTTTTCCGTTCAAAAAGGCTCGTTTGGTGAACTCCCCTGCCTCAGCAGGCCTTGCGCCGTAATGATAAAGTGCCTCAAGAACTTTTCTGAGTATAAATAAGCCGCCGTGGCAAGAAAGCTCAACGGTATTTTCGCCCGTGAAGCTTTTTGGAGCGACAAAATTGAGAGCAACGCACTCGTCAAGCTTTTCGCCGCCAACAGAATAAACTCCGCCGTAAAGAGCTTGGTAACCCCCAATATCGCAGAGCTTTTTTCCGCTTACTGAGCGAAAAACCTTGTCGCAAATATCCCTTGCAGACTGTCCCGATACCCTTATAACCCCTATTCCGCCCGGAGCAATAGGAGTGGATATAGCCGCAATGGTCGACGAATTTTCGGAATCGTTTTCGTTATATAAAGAGTTATTTAAACAATTATCTATACTATACATGCTGTCCATATATTAAACACTATATATTATAGTGTGCACACATAAAATTATATTTTTTCATACCTTTTATCTTATGAAAAAAACACGGCATTGTCAAGAATATACCGTGTTATTCAGCTTTATTCGATTAATCCGCCTGTTTTTACCAAAGTAATAACTATCGCCTATTACAAGTGCCCCTCGCTCATATAATAAGTACAGAGTACATCACGAGAAAATCCGCTTTGTATCATTATGCCTATTTGTTAAAACTCAAAATATTATGTAAACTTGATATTTAATCAGTTGATTAATGTTTCTTTTGGGCGTTTTATGGCAAATTCAAATGACTTTTGACCGCTGTATTTAAAGATGGACTGATTAAGTTATCTCAACGAACACTTTATCATAATTAATCGCTTTCGCTTTTCCTGGATGATTTGATTCTCTGAACTGATATGTCAGCATATTTTGTGCCACTTTGCTATCTCTTTTCTTTGTGGTCACCTCGGGTTTTTATATTCCGCAGAGGCGTGGAATATATTCTTTGACAAGGCTTTTAGAGGACAATCTACCCACAAGTTTTTCTCTTTGTATTGTTCTTGATTTATTAAATTTTAGCCAATTTTGGATGAATAGCTATTTGCTTAAAAATCAACATATTGTTGTATGCATGTAAATTCAAATCGTTCAAGCTTAACTTTTGCTATACAAAATATTGTGTTTTCGCCACTATAAATCCGTCTGCACAGAGCACCAATATGCTTTATAATGTATACTCTGACAGCCGCATCTCAAATTCCAAACTTACCTTTTTCGTGCCTCTAGCAAATCAGTCTCAATCATTAAAAAATCTCAGGTAAATATAATGTCATTCTTCCGGCTTCACATCGCTTCCCTGAACTCTCTACGTCTCAAAGCAAAAGCTGACAGCATTCTTACGACTGACAGTATCGGTGTCCAGGCCTCTCTCCTCAAAGCCACAAAGCACCTCAGAACAGTCCTAACAGCGCATCAGGCTGTTATAATAAAGCTAAGTAGTAACCTCCGCCACGGCAAAATCAAAGCCCGTACCAACATCCGTTTGCCCTCTATAACGCAGTAGAAAAGAGCCTCAGCGACCTAATCGCCAAGGCTCTCGTCAGTTGCAATTATTTACTTTGTGAGCTCAATGCGTCCGTAAAGCGGTGCATCGACTACCTTCTTGCGCTCGGTTGTTGTATCGAGCGGAGCCGGTGAATAAGGTACCGGAGCTGTCTCGCTGATAGCGGGATTGATGCGGTTATCGTACTTTCTAGGCGAATTTCTTCTGTCGCCGTTATTTCTTCTCTGACCGCCGCGTCTGTTGTCTCCGCCGTTTCTAGGACCGTTTCTTCTGTCGCCGTTTCTCGGGCCACGGTTATTGTTATAACGTCCGTTTCTGTTGTTGTAGCGAGGTCTCTCGCCGTCTACAGGGCCAACAACAACGTGTCTTGCAAGATCCTCGCCCTCAGACCAAGACTTTGCGCCCTCAATCTCCTGAACAGCTGTATGGATGATTCTTCTCTCGTATGGGTTCATCGGCTCAAGAGAAGCGTTTCTGCCTGTCTTGACGGCACGGATAGCCATCTTCTTGCCGAGGCTCTCAAGAGTCTCTTTTCTCTTCTCTCTGAAAGAACCGACATCAAGTGTGATTCTGTAATAGCCCGACTTCTCATCGTCCTCAGCCTTGTCCTGCTCGAGAATCTTTCTCTGATTTGAAGCAACAAGCTGTGCCAGGAACTGAAGAGAATCAAGAGTCTCTCCTCTGTGTCCGATAATAAATCCGATTCCCTCGCCCTCAAGAGTGAGTGCTGCGCCCGCCTCATCCTCGACTGCGGTAACGGTAACGTCATTAAGCTCCATACCCTTCATGATATCCTGAAGATAGTTCTTTGCGCACTCAGCCGGTGACGGTGCATAAACAGCCTTTACCTTTGCCGGACGGCTCTCTCCAAAAAGTCCGAATTTCTTCTTGATTGGCTCCTCGATAACCTCAACCTTTGCGTCAGATACGCCAATCTCTGCCAATGCCTTCGCAGTAGCCTCTTCGACTGTTTCGCCTGTAGCGATAACTTCCTTAATCACTTTTCTTCCTCCATGTTAGTGTCTCGTAATGTAAAACTTGTAAAAATATATTCTGCCGCGGCTTAGGAGAAAAAGTGGTTGCCGCAGCTTAATTGCAATTTCTTTAAGTATTGTATGATATTTTGAATAGGATATATTTCTTTAAAAGAAATATATCCTATTAATTGTTTGTTATATTAATTTTTTAATTTTTATTTGCCACTGCCGATATAATCGTTGGAGTTGCTCTTCTGATTATTTGATGACTTCGACTTTTTCTTGGATGTGTTCTTATTCTTCTGGTTGTTAGCCTGAACCTGATTGTTCTGTGCCTCAAGCTTAGCGGCAACCTGTGCCTGCTGATCCGCAGAAAGCGGCTTCAATGCCATGTCACTGTTAGACATAGACACAAAGTGCTGTGCCTCGCTCATAGCCTGAACATGGTTCACACTGAAGAAGTTCTGAACGATAACTGTCTGGACAAATCCGAGAAGTGAGGAGATAATCCAGTAGAATCCGACAGCTGCCGGCATGATGTATGCCCAGTAAGCGGAGAGAAGCGGCATGAGATAAAGAGTAGCGTTCATGCAGCCCTGACCCTTCTGACCGGATGCTCTCTGCATATAGAATGTAGAAAGCCAGTAGGAAACTACGCAGAAAAGCGGGATAAGCCAGAGCAAATCGCCGAATGCAGAGCCCTTAGGTGTGCCGAGAAGGTCAATACCGAAAACCTTGAAGCCCTTCTCAAAGGACTCAATCTTAGCAATGTCGCCGTCGGAGAAGAAGCTGCCGATGCTGTCCTTGAGAACAGACCAGTTCTTAACGATTATAAGCTGAATGTAATTTCCGGAGCTTGTCGAGGATGACACACCAGGAATCATTGCAACATAATTTGTAGCTTTAGTTATGGCATCCGATGCAATATGAAGAGTATTGCTGAGCGGATAGATAACCGAGTAATAAATTCCGAGCATTATCGGGAAAGGAAGGAGTGTGATAAGGCATCCGGAATATGGGCTCATGTTTTCCTTGTCATAAAGCTTCTGAAGTTCTTCATTATACTTTACTCTGTCATTGCCGCACTTTTTCTGAAGCTCCTTCTGCTTCTCAGCCATTTTGGCTTGCTTAGCCATGTTTTTCTGCTGGCTGATAGAAGTCGGGAAAAGTACAATCTTGATGACGAGCGTAAAGAGAATGATAGCTACGCCGTAGTTCTTAAAAATGCAGTAGAGGAACCATAAGAGATAACCCATTATGTTTCCGAAAAAGTTAAATAGTGCAACCATTGAAGATAAATTCCTTTCCGGTTTTTAATGCTTTTTCAATTTAGCGAGAGTCTTCGTCTTGTTTTTCTTCTTCGGAAAAATCCTCACCGTAAACTCCCATATAAGAATGATATTTGATTCCTTTTTTAAGCTGCTTTCCCATGAAGTGCTCGGGCACGGGGTCGTACCCGGTCTTTCCGAGAGGATTGCATCTCAGAATTCTCCATGCGGTCAGCAAAAATCCCCTAAAGGCACCATAGCCCTCAACAGCATCAAGCCCGTACTGCGAGCAGGTGGGGTAATACCTGCAGGTAGCTCTGCCGCCAAGTGCGGCATGCGATTTTCTGTAAAATCGGATTAGGGCGAGAAGAATATCCTTCATTCCTTACTGTCTTCCTTTTTAACGGCGGCAGCCGTTTTTTTAGGCGGTGTATAATCAGCGGGGAGCTTAATCAAAAGATTTCTTTCGTTAAGTTGATATATAAGCTGATTTCTTATATCGTCGGTCTTAAGAAACGGCGTCTTTCCCCTTGCAACCAAAACAAAGTCATATCCCCGTCTGATATACGGAGAAACCTCTCTGTAAGCCTGTCTGATTATTCTTCTTGATCTGTTTCTTTTTACGGCATTTCCTATTTTCTTTCCCGTTGTGATTCCCAATCGGTTATAGGAAAGCCTGTTTTTACTGTAATAGATTACCACCTGAGGAGTCACTATGGACTTTGAGCGGTAATACATTCTGCGAAAAACCCTGTTTTCACATATAGGTACAATTTTTTCCATACTCTTTGGATTCACCTAATTTACCCACATAACAAAGAAAGGTCACCACGCGGGGGTGACCTTTAAGGCAATTATCAATAAGATAAGCGTGCTCTTCCCTTTGCTCTGCGGCGTGCAAGAACCTTGCGGCCGTTCCTTGTGGACATTCTCTTTCTGAATCCGTGCTCCTTCTGTCTGTGGAGCTTCTTTGGCTGATATGTTCTCAGCATATCGAAAACCCTCCTTTCGGAAACTAAGTCGTGATTCAAGGCAAAATTTCACCTAAGCCTTGCAAGAATTGATTATAACTTAAAATACGGGTGCGTGTCAATATGATTTTCAAGCTTTTATAGGATAAAACTCAAGTTTTTATCCTATATATTACAGAAAAAGCAAGACTCTTTAAAAATTTTCCGCCTTTTTCTCTTTTGTTCTGTGTTTGTTACTAAATTTTATAAATTTCGGTGCATAATTTCTACTTTTTGAAAATGTATAAAAATTTGAAAAAAGCTTTGCTTTATGCTATACTGTCTAAGATAAGATTATAAAGAAAAGTGCCCCCAAAATTCAAATTCAACTCTTCTGTGCTTTCCTATATATTGCGATTGATAAGTAATCTTGATTCCAAATCAACTTCTCTTGTCAGAACACAATATGTAGAAAAACACAGAACTGAATTCCGAGTGGGATTTCTTTACTGTCTTACAAGCACAATGATATTCATAAAATTAAATCAAGGAGTAATGCAAATGGATTCATTCGAAGATACCTGGAAAATAGTGTGCGATTTTTGCCGTTCCAGAATGACCGAGGTTGCCTACAACACTTGGTTCGATAAGCTAAGCCCGTACGAACTCGACTTCACTGAAGGTGTTGCGATAATCGAAGCACCTAATGCGTTTCATGCGAATATAGTAGCAAAGGTCGGTGCCGATCTTTTAAAGGAAGCCTTTGATAATATTTTCTACGGCAGCATTCAATATAAGATAATGACAAGTGAAGAAATTCACGACCTCGAGATCAAACGAGGAAAAATAAGCTCCGCCGAAGAAGATGAACAGCAAAACGCCGTGCCCGAAATTGAAGAAATGACCTTCTCCAATTTTATCGTCGGACAGACAAACCAGCTTGCTCACGCAGCTTGCCTTTCCGTTGCAACAAAGCCGGCTACCTTATATAACCCGCTCTTCATCTGGGGAAACTCGGGACTCGGAAAAACTCACCTTCTGAATGCTACAATGTACGAGCTTAACAAAAATTTTGATAACCTTAACATTGTATATGTGAGCGGCGAGCAGTTTACAAACGAGCTTGTCACAGCAATTCAAAAGGGCACAACAAACGCTTTCAGAGAGAAATATCGCAAGGTTGATGTTCTTTTGGTCGATGATATTCAGTTTATCGGCGGAAGAGAGTCTACCCAGGAAGAGTTCTTCCACACATTTAACGAGCTTTATAACACAAGAAAGCAGATAATTCTCGCATCCGACCGACCACCCAAGGATATTGCTTACCTTGACGACCGTCTGAGATCAAGATTTATTGCAGGTCTCATCACAGACATTCAGCCGCCGGATTTTGAGACAAGAGTAGCTATTATAAACAGAAAAGCCCAAACTCTCGGCCTCACTATTCCGCCAAACGTCTGCGAATTTATCGCAAGCAAGCTAAAAAGCAACATAAGACAGCTCGAAGGCGCCGTAAAAAACCTTAACGCCTACCACTCCATGGACGGAAAAACTCCATCCATATCCACAGCAAACCTCGCAATCAACCAGATGCTTAACGATTCCGAAGAGAACGAAAAGAGTGTCGACCAGATAATTGCCGAAGTTGCAAGAACCTACAATGTTTCGGTTGAAGACATCAAGTCCTCGCGCCGACAGGCAAGAATCAGTCTGGCAAGACAGGTCTCAATGTATGTCATCCGTGAGATAAAGCAGCTTTCAATGGAATCCATAGGCGAAGCTTTTGGTGGAAGAGATCACTCGACAGTTGTCTATGCTATACAGGTAGTAGAAGAAAAGATGAGAAAAGATCCAAGCACAAAAAAGACTGTTTCCGATATAATTAAAGATGTGCGCTCAAAATAAAGCATTCTTATAAGCATTCTTATAAACTTTGTGCTGCAAACAAACTTCGGCACAGGCGATTTATCGGAAGTTGTCATAATTCGCAATTCAAAACACCCCTCCCTATTTTCCGCGTTTCAGGAATTTAGGGTAATTTTTAGCAGCAGAAGTTTTCAACTTTTACTTAACTTTAAACAGAAAGTTATCCACACTCTCGTTGAATATTTTTCGGTGCTATATTTATTTAACGCTTTTTCTACAAGCGGCAGTTGAAAATCGAACGGGTGTTTTTTTGCTTGTTTTGGACGTTCTGCGTATCTTTCAACTTTTTGCCAGCGCCTACTACTAATTCTAAATCAATTCATTTTAATAAATATACATTTTAATTCAATTTCTGCTTTTACATTAAATTCAGCAAACAAATCTCTTTGCAAGACACTTAAATTCTCTTGCAAGAGTGTCCTCACACGAAAGACAGGTAAATTATGATATTTTCAGTGAATACTAAAGACCTTTCCGAGGCTGTTTCCAATCTCGGAAGAGCCGTTGCAGGTAAAACCACTTTGCCAACGTTAGAAGGAATTCTAATCGTAACGGATCAAAACTCTATAATTATGACAGCTTACAATACAGAGCTTGGTATGAGAACCACTCTTTTGGCAAATGTTGAAGAGAGCGGAGCAATAGTTCTTTCCGCCAGACTTTTTACCGAGATTGTAAGAAAAGCTCCAAGTGACACAGTTAAGATAACTGTTGATTCCAAAAAAATCGCAACAATAGAATCAGGTGAATCCAGTTTCACATTAATCGGAATGGATCCTGAAGAATTCCCCGAGCTGCCGGGAGTCGAAAATCAATCCTCATTTAAGATAAACGGCGAAACACTCAAGAGCATGATAAGACAAACTATCTTTGCCGTAGCCGAGTCTGATGCAAAGCCGGTTCACCAGGGAACATTATTTTCACTCAAAAACAAAGTTCTCGAGCTTGTTTCCGTTGACGGTTTCAGACTTGCGCTAAGAAGAGAAACTATAGATGTTGAGGCAAACGCATCCTTTGTTGTGCCGGGAAAAACTCTCGGTGAAGTTATCAAGCTAATAAAGGACGGAAAAGACGGCGAGGTTGAGATTTTCCCTGACAAGCGCAACATTATGTTTAAAATCGGAAACTATATTATTGTTTCCACAATACTCGAAGGAGATTTTCTCGACTACCGTTCGGCTGTTCCGAAAAACTTTTCGACAAAGGTTCATCTCAAAACAAGAGATTTTATCGAATCAACAGAGCGTGTGTCCCTGATTATTTCAGACAGACTCAAGAGCCCTATCAGATGTATTTTCAGTGAATCGGGAGTTAAGCTTTCCTGTACCACAAGCGTTGGTAAAGCTCACGATAAATTCAGAGCGGCACTTGAGGGCAATGAACTTGAAATGGGATTCAACAACAAATATCTTCTTGATGCACTCAAAAACTGCGAGTGCGACGAGATAGAGGTTTCTCTCGGCTCTGCACTGAGCCCTATGGTAATAACACCCGAAAACTCAGACAGCTTCCTATTCCTTGTTCTTCCTGTAAGACTTAAAAACGAGTAATTTAATTAACATATAACATAAGAGAAGAAAAAATGATACGAGAAGATACAGTAGAAATTAATACCGAGTTTATAAGACTCGACAACATGATGAAGCTTGCCGGAATGGTAGATACCGGCGGCATGGCAAAAAGCGTCATTCAGGCAGGCATGGTAAAGGTAAACGGAGAAACCTGCACCATGCGCGGCAAGAAAATGCGTGATAACGATTATTTTGAATTTGACGACAATAAGGTTACGCTAAAATCAAGCTTTAATGCTTAAATTTTAATATGAGACTTGAAAAGATAAGCTTTAAAGGCTTTCGAAATCTTGAGGACAGCAGTATAACTCCTGCTCCCGACATAAACGTTATTTGGGGAAATAACGCACAGGGAAAAACCAACCTTTTGGAGGCTGTTTGGCTCTTTACCGGAGGTCACTCCTTCAGGGGAAATAAGGACGCCGAGCTGCTTACAATAGGCGGTAAAGAGAAAAAAGCACAGCTTGATGCGGTGTTTTTCAGCGAAAACAGGACACAAAGTGCGTCACTTTTTCTGAATTCTCCTAAAGCGGGAGTTGTCACAAGGACAAGCGTTATAAACGGAATCGAAAAGAAAACAGGCTCTGCTCTCGTAGGTAAAATTTGTGCGGTCATATTTTCGCCCGAGCATCTCCTTCTTGTTAAGGAGGGACCGGGAAAAAGACGCAGCTTTATCGACGGAGCAATTTGCCAGACAAAACCGTCCTACACGAAGATTTTGTCGCAGTATAACCGCTCGGTTCAGCAGAGAAACAGCCTTTTGAAGTCGCTTTTCGGTAAGCCCGAGTTAATAGATACTCTCGATATCTGGGATGAGAGAGTAGTTTATTTCGGCGCCCGTGTCATATCGGAGAGACTCTCGTACATTGAGCGTCTCATACCGAAAACCGAGGAGATTTACAGGGGAATTTCGAGAGACCGAGAGAAAATCGGTATTAAATATCTTGTTTCCGGCTTTGAAATATCCGATAAAGCCGATGTAAACAGCATAAGCGAAAGCTTAAGACAGGCTTTATATTCGTCAAGACAAAGTGATTTGAGATTCGGTCACACCTCTGTCGGCCCGCATCGTGACGATGTGGATTTCACACTCGACGGTCTAAGTGCGAGAACCTTCGGTTCTCAGGGACAGCAGAGGAGCGTTGTGCTTTCTTTGAAGCTTGCTGAAGCGGAAATACTCGAAAAAGCTGTAGGAGAAGCTCCGATTGTTCTGCTTGATGATGTCATGAGCGAGCTTGACGCCTCACGCCAGGATTATCTCTTGAACCACCTCGAGAACAGACAGGTATTTATCACTTGCTGCAGCCCTGAGACGGTTAACCTTATGGAAAAGGGCAAGCGATTCTATGTCGAAAACGGAAGGATAGAATAGATGTATTTGCATTTGGGCGGTGACACTGTTATAAACACGGAGAATATCGTCGGAATATTCGATCTTGAGAACACGAGTATTTCAAAGCACACGAAGAAATTTCTGGCACGTGCGGAAAAGGAAGGCTTGGTAATCAATGTTTCTTATGAGCTGCCGAAGTCCTTCATTGTGGCACACGAAAGCGGCAAAGAAAAAGTTTATATTTCTCAGCTTGCCCCGTCTACGCTTTTTAGAAGAATGAGACATCCTTACAACGAAAGCACGGATGTTTTGCGCTGAAATTTTGACATAACGGCGATAAAGATATATAATTAGAGTGTGTGTTGCCTACTGATCAGTCGGTGGGTAATTGCGGCGTGCAAGTCTTCTTAAAATAAAACTTGCGAACTTAAGGTAATTTATCCTATATGATTTTAACCACGAAAAATTTTGTTTCGGAAAGGAAAATAAATGCAGCTTATTGGAGTACCTATTTGCCCCTATTGCCATAAAAGGGTAAATATGATAAGAGTTTGGAATCTCAAAAAGCACGGTGAGTACCGCTGCCCAAGATGCAGAGGTATCTCGAATATTTATCTCTCGCCACTTATCTATGTCTTTGCGCTTATTGCGATAGCGGCTGGCTTTTTGGTTTATTTCTTCGCAAGATTTATAACCGAAAGCTTGGGTCTTATGACCATACTATATGTTTTTATCCCCTTTGCGGCGTTCTTTTTGTTAAGCCTCTTTATGGTCTATCTCGAGAAGCCCGAGATTAAGCGTGTGAGAAAAACCACTGACGGAAGATATTTTGACGAGGACGGAAACGAGCTCTCCATGCGTTACGGCAAGCTGAAGCCGACAGGCAGAAAGGCGGACTACGAGCCTGAGCCGCAGAATAATTTCATTGTGGACGACTCCGATTCTTACGGCCGCGAGGAATATTACGACGATTACGATAATTACGATAACGGTGAATATTACGACGAAAACAGCGGCGAAGAATACTACGACGATTACGACGAAAATTACGACAACGATTACAGCGAGACCTATGAGGACGATATTATGACTCCTCCGAGCGTTGACCTTCCCATGCCGATGAATGACGATTATGACGACGTATCGGCTGAGGACGAAGAGGCTTTCTATGCCGAAGCATCGAGAAAAGCAAAGGAAAACGGCACAAGAGAAGTCGGAAAGAGTTTTTCGAACCGTCTTTGATTTGAAAATCAAGGGCGTCAAAAGCACAAAAACAAAGTAAATTATCAAGATGCATTGTGCCCTGCAGGCAGCGGTCACAAGATATCTTTAGGCGGAAGGCGAAAGCCTTCATGCCAATATCCAGGAGGCAGAAATGGCAGAAAACATAGAAAATATCGAAAATATCGAAGAGCCTGAGTATGAATCTGCAAAAATAAACATTATCGAAAACGGCGAGATAGACGAGTCTGTCACGCATGTTGATCAGGTTTATGACGAAAATCAGATTCAGGTTCTTGAGGGACTTGAGGCAGTCCGTAAGCGTCCGGGAATGTACATCGGTTCAACCGGCCCCAGAGGACTTCACCATCTGGTTTACGAGATTGTAGATAACTCTATCGATGAAGCGCTTGCGGGCTATTGCGATAAGATTGAAGTTAAAATTCACGAGGGCGATGTTATCACGGTATCCGATAACGGCCGAGGCATTCCTGTCGGAATTCAGTCAAAGACGGGTCTTCCGGCTGTTCAGGTTGTATTCACCGTGCTTCATGCCGGCGGAAAATTCGGCGGCGGCGGATACAAGGTATCGGGCGGTCTACACGGCGTCGGTGCCTCCGTTGTTAATGCTCTTTCAACCTGGCTTGAAGTTGAGGTCGTGTCAGACGGAGAGATTTATTTCCAGAGATACGAGAACGGCGGAAAGTATATCGGTGATCTCGAGCACCGCGGAAAAGCACCCGAGGGCTACAAGAAGAGCGGAACTACCGTTAGATTTAAGGCAGATCCTGCAATTTTCAAGGAAACAACCGTTTATGATTACAATACCCTTGCCACAAGACTTCGTGAGCAGGCTTTCCTGAACGGCGGAATTAAAATCGAGCTTTCCGACCTTCGCAAGAAGGACGAGCCAACTGTAGATACATTCCACTATGAGGGCGGTATCTCAAGCTTTGTTGATTACATCAACAAGAAAAAGGGCGCCGAGGTTATTCACGAGAACATCATGCACTTTGCGGCAAGCGCAGCTGACGGAAACTCCATGGCTGAGATTGCTCTTCAGTACACGGATTCCTACAATGAGCTCATTTTATCTTTTGCAAACAACATTCATACAACGGACGGCGGAACTCACGAGGACGGCTTTAAGCGTGCCCTTACTTCCGTCATGAACAAGTATGCAAGAAAATATAATATACTCAAAGATAACGACAAGAACCTCTCGGGTGAGGATGTTCGAGAGGGTCTTACCTGTGTCATCAGCATTAAGGTCAAGGAGGCACAGTTCGAGGGCCAGACCAAGGCTAAGCTCGGAAATACCGAGATAGGCTCTCTTGTTTCGGGTCTTGTTAACGAGAATCTCATGACCTTCCTTGAAGAGAACCCGGCAGTCGCAAGAGCAATCTTCGATAAGGCTATGGCTGCTTCAAGAGCAAGAGAGGCTGCGAGAAAAGCAAGAGAATTAGTCAGAAGAAAATCGGCACTTGAGGGAAACAGCTTACCGGGTAAGCTTGCAGACTGCCAGTCGAGAAACCCCGAGGAGACAGAAATATACATCGTTGAGGGAGACTCCGCAGGCGGCAGCGCAAAGGGCGGCAGAGACAGAAAGTTCCAGGCTATCCTTCCGCTTTGGGGTAAAATGCTCAACGTTGAGAAGTCAAGACTTGATAAGGTCTACGGCAACGAGAAGCTTATGCCCGTTGTTACTGCGCTTGGAACAGGACTCGGCGAGGAGTTTGATTTAAGCAAGCTTCGCTACGGCAAGGTTATCATCATGGCTGATGCCGATGTCGACGGTTCTCACATCAGAACCCTTCTCCTCACATTCTTCTATCGTTTTATGAAACCGCTTGTCGAGGAAGGCCATGTCTATTTGGCTCAGCCTCCGCTTTACAGAGTCACAAAGTCGAAAAAGCACCACTATGCTTACTCGGATGAGCAGAGAGACGCTCTCATGGAAGAATTTAAGTCGGGCTATGAAATTCAGCGTTACAAAGGTCTCGGTGAGATGGACTCCGAGCAGCTTTGGGAGACAACCATGAACCCCGAGACGAGAATTATGCTCAGAGTTGATGTGGGTGATGCTCAGAAGGCTGACGAGATTTTCACCGTTCTCATGGGCGACAAGGTCGAGCCGAGAAGAGAATTTATCGAAAAGAACGCTAAGTACGTCACAAATCTTGATATTTAATTGGAGAGAATAGATGGAGACAAAAGACGAATTAATTCAGGGCAGCACCATAGACGTTGACCTCTATGAGGAGATGAAAAATTCCTTCATGGAATACTCCATGTCGGTTATCGTCTCGAGAGCCCTTCCGGATGTCCGTGACGGACTTAAGCCGGTTCACAGAAGAATACTTTACACAATGTACGAGAACACCCTCTGGCATGACAAGGCATACCGTAAGTGTGCCGATACAGTCGGATCTGTTCTCGGTAGATATCATCCGCACGGTGACGCATCCGTTTATGATGCTCTTGTAAGACTTGCTCAGGATTTCTCAATGAGATATATGCTCGTTGACGGTCACGGAAACTTCGGTTCTGTCGACGGTGACCCGCCTGCAGCTTACCGATACACCGAGGCAAGAATGTGCAAGCTCAGCGAGGATATGCTTGCAGATATCGATAAGAACACTGTCGATTTCATGCCGAACTACGACGACCGACTTCAGGAGCCGCAGGTTCTTCCGTCTCACTTCCCTAACCTTCTCGTAAACGGTTCTCAGGGAATTGCCGTCGGTATGGCTACCAACATTCCTCCACACAACATGGGCGAGGTTATCGACGGTCTTTGCTGCGTTATTGATAATCCCGAGGCAAGCCTTGACGATATCATGCAGCACATTAAGGGTCCCGATTTCCCGACAGGCGGCATCATCATGGGCAGAAGCGGAATCCGCTCAGCTTACGCCACAGGCAAGGGAAAAATCACCGTTCGTGCAAGAACGGAGATAGTCGAGGAGAAGAACGGAAGAAGCAAGATTATCGTTTCCGAGCTCCCGTATCAGGTAAATAAAGCAAGACTTATCGAGAATATCGCAACTCTCGTCAAGGAGAAGCGAATCGAGGGCATCACAAATGTCGAAGACCATTCCGACAGAAACGGCATGCACATGGTCATCGATGTACGCCGTGACGCATCGGCTCAGATCGTTCTCAATAAGCTTTTTGCTTACACTCAAATGCAGACAACCTTCGGAGCAATTCTGCTTGCCATTGTTGACGGCGAGCCGAAAACACTTACCCTCAAGCAGATACTCGAGGAGTATTTGAAGTTCCAGGAGGACGTAATTTACAGAAGAACCCAGTTCGACCTCAAGAAAGCAAAGGACAGAGCTCACATTTTGGAGGGCTTACTCGTTGCTCTTGACGCTATCGACGAGGTTATCAATATACTCAGAAACTCAAAGTCTATCCCCGAAGGCAAGGAAGCTCTCATGGAGAGATTCGGCCTCGATGATGTTCAGGCTCAGGCTATTGTTCAGATGAGACTCGGAGCACTCACAGGTCTCGAAAGAGAGAAGCTTCAGGACGAATTAAACGACCTCAAGCAGAAGATTGCCGACTACGAGGATATTCTCGCAAGCGAGTCGAGAAGAAGAGCAATCGTCAAGGACGAGGCTCTCGAGATGAAGAAAAAGTACGGCGACGAGAGAAGAACTGAAATCGCTACAATCAGCGGTGAAGTTGACGTAGAGGATCTCATTCCGCACGAGGACTGCGTTATCACCATGACGGAGTTCGGCTATCTCAAGCGTCAGAAGCTTGACGCTTATAAGCTTCAGAATCGTGGCGGCAGAGGAATTTCCGGTATGTCCAGACGTGACGAGGATATCGTCAGAGATATGTTTATCGCAGAAACTCACGATAATATTCTCTTCTTCACAAGTACCGGACGTGCATTCAGACTTAAGTGCTATGAGATTCCCGAGGCATCCCGTCAGTCAAGAGGAATGAACGTCACGAACCTCATTCCGATTACGGGTGACGAAAAGGTAACGGCTATGCTCACCGTCAAGGACTTCTCCGACGACAGAAGCATCATCATGCTCACAAAGCACGCTGTTATCAAGAGAGTTGAGCTTTCCGCTTTCGCAAACATAAGAAAGAACGGACTCAACGCAATGGATCTCGACGAGGGCGATACTCTCAATTGGGTCAAGCTTACTGATAACGACACGGAGATTATCGTAGCAACAAAGCACGGTAAGGCTATTCGCTATAAAGCGGCTGAAGTACGTATCATGGGCAGAAATGCTCACGGCGTAAGAGCTATCAAGCTTTTGGGCGATGATGTTGTAGTCGGTCTTGCAACCACAAACGAGGGAGAATATCTCCTCACGGCATCAGAGACAGGCTTCGGCAGAATTTCGCCGATTGACAATTACCGCATCACCTCGAGAACAGGACAGGGAATCAATAACTATCCTACAGAGAAGTTCGGTGATGTTGCCGCAATCTCAATGGTTGACCTCAGTGACGATCTCATTCTTATTTCTCAGGACGGTATCATCATAAGAATTGCCGCTCAGACGATAAGAATCACATCAAGAACCTCTAAGGGCGTCAAGATTATGAGACTTCAGGAGGGCGACAAGCTCATGACTCTCACAAGAACCGCTCATGAGGAGCCTGAGGAGAAAGACGAGTCGACTGAAGAAAATACTGACGCGGAGAATATCGCAGAGGAAAATTCCGAAGCAGTCGAAACAAATGATACAAATGATACAAATGTAACAGCCGTTCAGACCGACAGCAAATTAGGCGAGCTCTTGGAGAGAGCCGAAAAGGATCTTGAAGAGCAAAACGGCGAGGAATAAAAACTTGATTTACTAAATACCGATTTAGGTAATTTTATCAAGTAATAATTTAAGGGAGCATATCAATGCGATATGCTCCCTTTTGCGTTAATTATTAAATTTTAGGAATTCCAAGCGATTTTGACTATCGTTGCATCCTTACTGTTGTATCCTACATAGTGCCATCTTGTAATGCTTGACCAGAGTTTGAGGTTGTAGGTATCGTTTGTTTTATCCGTGAAATGGAGGTATCCGGTTCCACTGCCAAAACCGCCGGGACCGCGACCGTGAACACGAATGATGTATGGACTTATATAGTCTATGATATCAGCTATAGATCCGCTCGGATGGTAACAAAACTCTGTATAGAATTCATCAATGTAGCCGCCATCGTCAAAGGTGATGATTTCCTTTAGCGGAACACCCGCAATCTCTGTGAGTGGGTCATCATAAGTAAATTTTTTGTTAAGCGTTATAAAGCCGCTTCCGTCCTCATTCAGAACGACCGTCGCATTATCGTCAAAGAAGACTTTTGCGCTAGCCGCCGAGGCGG
>CAVBOS010000011.1:0-19546 GCA_963597005.1 Lachnospiraceae bacterium | reverse complement strand
CCCCAGGGACCGCCCTCGCCTGCCGTTTCCATTACGGATACGGGAATACCCAGAGCATTTGCCATAACTCCCTGACCTACGCCCTTTGCCTTGAAGAAACCGCCGTGACCGTAGAATTTATCCATGGTGACGCCCTCGTCCTCAAAGAGAATGTCGTTTCCGATTTTAAGAGCGGCGCACGCAGAATAAAGCAATGATCTCGAGAGATTTTGGAACGAGAACTCCGACTCTGGACTTCTTGCAAGAAGAGGTCTGCCCTCGCTTAATCCTGTGACGGGTTCGCCCGAGAAATATCCTATGCTGATGATGTTGTCGCAGTCGGGCTTGCCCTTTGCCGCGGCGGCAAAGATTGCCGAAAGAGCATCATAGTAGTTCAGCTTGAAGCCGAAGCCCTCGGCGGCTGAGACAAACATTTTCGCAAATGCGTTTATATCGGATGTGCAGTTGTTGACATGAACCATAGCGCACGGCTTGCCTGTCGGAGTTGTTACCATGTCGATTTCGGGGTGAACCTTCTTAAGCGGCTTTTCTATGACGCTCATTGAGAAAACCGATGTGCCTGCAGAGACGTTTCCCGTTCTTACGGCAACGCTGTTGGTTGCGGTCATGCCCGTGCCTGCATCGCCCTCGGGAGGAGCAACAGGACAGCCTGCCTCAAGCTCGCCTGTCGGGTCGAGATAGAGTGCGCCCTCTTCTGTGAGCACACCTGCATTTTCGCCCGCTGTGAGAACCTTTGGAAGAACATCGAAAAGCTTATACTCCATGCCGTTTTCGGAGAGTATGCCGTCGAAAATCTCTGCCATGTGTTTATCGTAATCGTTTATAGCCGAGTCAATGGGGAACATTCCCGATGCGTCGCCTATGCCGAGAACCTTTTCGCCCGTCAAAACCATATGAACATAGCCCGCAAGGGTGGTCATGAATGCAATGTCCTTTGCGAACGGCTCGTTGTCTAAAATGACCTGATACAGATGAGAGATGCTCCAGCGAAGAGGAATGTTAAAGTTGAATTTCTCCGTCAAAGCGGCGGCGGCTTCGCCCGTGTTTGTGTTTCTCCATGTGCGGAATTCTCCGAGCTGATTGCCGTTTTTATCAAACGCAAGGAAACCGTGCATCATGGCAGAAAAGCCCATAGAGCTTATTTTTGTAAGCTTGACGCCGTATTTTTCCGAAACGTCCTTTTTTAGGTCAGAAAAAGCGTCCTGAATTCCGTTTTTAACTTCCTCGAGGGAATATGTCCAGAGGTTATTTACAAGGGAATTTTCCCACTCGTGACTGCCTGAGGCAATGGGGGAGAAGTCCTCGCCGATGAGAACGGCTTTAATTCTTGTAGAGCCGAGCTCAATACCCAAAACGGCTTTGCCGCCCGAGATATAATCATTGATTGCCATTTTTATCACACCTTTTTTAATCTAAATTGATATGCTAATATTAAAACAAAAGAGCACGGTTTTCAAGCGTGAACTTAGCGTACGCATATTACTTTTTTATTGCTATAATCTCGGATTTATGTTATAAAATAGAGTAATATTTATTTAAAAATAAGAATTTAATTTTATCAAATTTAAAGGAAATACAAATGGATCAGAGTAAAATCAGAAATTTCAGTATTATAGCTCATATAGACCACGGAAAGAGCACGCTTGCCGACCGTATCCTCGAGCAGACAAAGTCAGTTGCACTTCGTGATATGGAGGATCAGCTTCTCGACAACATGGATCTTGAGAGAGAAAGAGGAATCACAATTAAGGCTCATGCCGTCACGCTCAACTATACGGCAAAGGACGGCGAGGAATATGTCTTCAATCTGATTGACACCCCCGGTCATGTCGACTTTAACTATGAGGTTTCCCGTTCGCTTGCCGCTTGTGAGGGCGCTGTTCTGGTTGTTGACGCATCTCAGGGCATTGAGGCTCAGACCCTTGCGAACACCTACCTTGCCGTTGACGCGGGGCTTGAGGTTATTCCTGTTCTCAACAAGATTGACCTTCCAAGTGCCGACCCTGACAGAGTTGCAAACGAGATTGAGGACGTTATCGGACTTCCTGCCGATGATGCGCCGAGAATCAGTGCAAAGACAGGACTTAATATCGATCAGGTCATGGAGAAAATCGTCTCCGATTGTCCGCCTCCTGTCGGTGATGTGAACGCACCGCTTCAGGCACTCATTTTCGATTCATATTACGATGCTTACAAGGGCGTTATCGCTTATGTCAGAATAAAGGAAGGAACTGTCCGCACGGGCGATGTGATTAAGATGATGGCTGTCGGCTCGGAATTTACCGTAACGGAATGCGGATATTTAAGAGCGACAAGCTTCGATCCCGTCGGAACACTTGAGGCGGGCGAGGTTGGCTATATTGCCGCTTCAATCAAAAATGTCCGTGATGCACGAGTCGGTGACACAATCACTCATGTCGAGCGTCCTGCAGCTGAGGCACTTCCCGGTTACCGTTCTGTTCAGCCGATGGTTTTCTGCGGAATTTATCCCGCAGACGGCGCACACTATGCTGATCTTCGTGAGGCACTCGAAAAGCTCCAGTTAAACGATGCTTCTCTTACATTTGAGCCAGAGACCTCCATTGCGCTGGGATTCGGTTTCCGTTGCGGCTTCTTGGGACTTCTTCACACGGAGATTATTCAGGAGAGACTCGAGAGAGAATTTAACCTTGACCTCATCACGACCGCACCGAGCGTTGTTTACAGAATAACCAAGACGGACGGCGAGGTGATGCTTATCGATAATCCGACAAACTATCCCGACCCGAGCAACATCAAGGAAGCTGAAGAGCCGATTGCGAACGCTCATATCTATTCTCCGACCGAATATGTCGGAAACATAATGGAGCTTTGTCAGGACAGACGAGGCGTATTTAAAGATATGAGTTATATCGATACCGACCGAGTTGATATTCACTACGAATTGCCGCTTAATGAGATTATCTACGATTTCTTTGATGCGCTTAAGTCAAGAACCAGAGGCTACGCAAGTTTTGACTATGAGGTGAAGGGATACCAGAAGTCGAGCCTTGTAAAGCTTGATATCATGCTCAACGGCGAGGTTGTCGATGCGCTTTCGTTCATCATTCACTCAGACAAGGCATATTCCCGTGCGAGAAGAATGTGCGAAAAGCTCAAGGAAAAAATCCCGCGTCATCTCTTCGAAATTCCCGTTCAGGCTTGCATAGGCGGTAAGATTATTGCACGAGAGACGGTCAAGGCAATGAGAAAAGACGTTCTTGCCAAGTGCTACGGCGGCGATATCACAAGAAAGAAAAAACTTCTCGAAAAGCAGAAGGAAGGAAAGAAGCGTATGCGCCAGTTGGGTACTGTTGAGGTTCCGCAGGATGCGTTTATGGCTGTTCTCAAGCTTGACGAGGAATAACTTTATAAATCAATGAAAAGCTTCGGAATTTACATTCATGTGCCCTTTTGCGAGAGTAAGTGCCCTTACTGCGACTTTTACTCGAGACCGCCAAAGGGCTCCGGAAAAACGAAAGAAGAATATATAAGAGAATACACAGCCGGCGTAAAAAGTCGGCTTGTTTCTTATGCAGAAAAGTACTCAGGGCGTGCGGTTGACAGCATATATTTCGGCGGCGGCACGCCGAGCGTTTTGGGAGAAGATTCACTTTGTGAGATTTTAAATGAGATTAAAGCCCGTTTTCATGTGACGGATAATGCGGAAATCACATGTGAGGCAAATCCGTGCTCAGTCGGTGAAAAATTTTTCAAGCGACTTAAAGAGGGCGGATTCAACCGTCTTTCCATGGGACTGCAGTCGGCAAACGAGGACGAACTTAAGCTTCTCGGCAGACGGCACACGGCAGAAGAGGCGGCTCAAAAGGTGAGACTTGCACAGAAATGCGGATTTGATAACATTTCGCTCGATTTGATGATTGCCTTGCCGAATCAGACAAAAGAAAAGCTATTGCATTCGATAGAATTTTGCTCAAGCTTGAACGTGGAGCACATTTCTTCATATATACTTAAGATTGAAGAAAACACTGTTTTCGGTAAAAAAGGAGTCAAGACGCTTGATGACGACGAAACTGCGGAGCTCTATCTTTTTATGGTTGATGAACTAAAAAAGCGTGGCTACGCCCAGTACGAGATAAGTAATTTCTCCAAGCTGAATTTTGAGGCAAGGCACAACACAAGGTACTGGAGAGATGAGGAGTACCTCGGGATAGGCCCTGCGGCTCATTCGTTTATGGACGGAAAAAGATTTTACTTTGAGAGAAGTCTTGACGGATTTCTTAGTGGTAACGAGCCTGTGCCTGACGGAACGGGCGGAGATATCGAGGAAAAAATCATGCTTAAACTGCGGCTTTGCGAGGGCCTGAAAGCAAAAGATTTAAGTGAATATGAAAACGGCGGTGAAATTTTTGCAGAAGCATTCAAAGCCGCAAAGAAGCTCCCGTCAAATTTAATCACTGCTGACGATAATTCAATCAGTCTAACCGCCGAGGGATTCCTTGTTTCAAACAGCATAATCGAGTTCATTCTCGAGAGAATATGAGTTAATTTTTGGATACATATTAAGAAGAATAAGCTTTGTGCAAAAGTGAATATATACTAACTTTATAAATGTTAATTTTTATTGAACTTGTTTAATGCGTTAGTTTTGCCTAATGCTCAAATTGTTACAAATGCACTACAATTATCTTTGTACAATCAACCAAAATTAAAATGAGGTGAAGAAAATCCCTTGATTTTTGAGTTGATTGTGTTATCATAAAGGCGTGTTAAGAAGTTAACTTACAGTATTTGGCTGTAAAGATTAACTCGCAGTTGTAAAAACTTATGGAGGTATATATCATGGCATACAAGATTTCTGATGAGTGCATCATGTGTGGTGCTTGTGCAAGCGAGTGCCCTGTAGGAGCAATCTCCGAGGGTGACGGCAAGTACGTTATCGACGCTGACAGCTGCATCGAGTGCGGCGCATGCGAGGGTACATGCCCTGTTGGAGCACCTTCTGCTGAGTAATTTTCAGACAGAAAACTAAAGATGAACTTTTAGCCGAGGCTTTCTAGTCTCGGCTTTTAGTTTTATTTAATAATTGTTGGTATTTTTACTCAAATATTGTATAATCTAAGAGAATATCAGACTGAAAACAGAAAAAAGAAGAATTTAGGAGCAATTATGCTTGATATATACGAAAATATAGAGGTAAGTCTCGATGAGTGGCAGACGGGACGGGATAAATATTCTCCCGTTGATATTCGTGACGATGTCGCTTATGCTTACGGCCATTTGCCGGGTTCTGTCAATATTCCTCAGGCTGAAATCGAAAAGGATTTTTCGGTTTTGCCAAAAAGACCGTTGCTTATCTGCCGTTCGGGTGAGATAAGCCTTGCATTAGCCGAAACTTTGAGAGAATCTGGGATTGACGCTTACTCTTTTTCTCCCGGTTATGCGGGTTGGCTTAGAGAAACGCTCAGAACAGAGGAGAGCAAGGCAAAGGACGTTGAGGCTTCCATAAGAAAGAAATTCACAAAGAAAATCTGGAGACGCTTTGCGGGTGCGGTCAAGTCCTATGAGCTCGTTAAGCCGGGCGATTCGATAGCCGTTTGCATTTCGGGCGGCAAGGACAGCATGCTCATGGCAAAGTGCTTTCAGGAGCTCAAGCGCCACAACAAGTTTCCCTTTGAGGTAAAATTCCTCGTTATGGACCCCGGTTATACGCCAGCCAACAGGGAGATTATAGAGAACAATCTAAAAATGCTCGATATTCCCGCTCACATATTCGAGAGCGATATATTTGAGTCGGTTTTCGGTGTTGAAAAAAATCCGTGCTATCTCTGCGCAAGAATGAGAAGAGGCTATCTCTACGAGGAGGCAAAGAAGCTCGGCTGCAACAAAATCGCACTTGGTCACCACTTTGACGATGTAATCGAAACTACTCTTATGAGCATGCTTTCGGGAGGTCAGATTCAGGGAATGATGCCAAAGCTTCACTCCACCTCGCACCCCGGAATGGAGATAATCAGACCGCTTTATCTTATTCGTGAGGACGACATCAAGCACTGGAGAGACTACAACGGACTTTACTTTTTGCAGTGCGCATGTAAATTTACTGAGACCTGCACCACCTGTCACACGGGAGAGGGTCCGACGGGCTCAAGACGAGTTGAGACAAAGAAGCTCATTCAGGAAATTAAGAAAACAAACCCTCAGGTTGAAGCGAATATTTTCCACAGCCTTGAAAATGTTATGCTTGATACCGTTATCAGGTACAAGAAAAACGGAGAGATCCATTCATTCCTGGATGATTACGATAATTGAAATCTAAAAGGTTGACGGCAAACAGCAATTAACTATATAACGGAGGACAAATTATGAGCGTACATACTTTAATCGAGAAGCACAGAATTGAAGAAGCAAAGAAGAAAGAGGAGCTTGAAAAGAAGCACCGTGAAGAGCTTTCTCAGAAGTTCAAGGACGGCTTTGTTTTGGGAACGATAGTCGGCTCGGTCATCGGCACTCTTGCAGCCTGCATTATGAACGACAATGACTGATTTTTGTTCGGAAAACTTAGTCGGAAAATGGGAGCCGCTCGGAAAAAAGGCAAGGGTCTTTGTCACAAAAGAGCACTCCTTTAATACGGACACGATACTTCTGGCACATTTTTCTTCGCCCAAGCGCAAGGAGAAATGTGCCGACTTCGGCACGGGCTGCGGAACAATTCCGCTTATTTGGGCGTCTCGCTATCAGCCGAGGGAAATAAGTGCGGTGGAGCTTCAGGAAAAGGCGTATCTTCAGGCGAAAATGTCGATTGAAGAATGCGGCTTTGATATTGAGCTTATTAAAAACGACGTCAATAATTACCGTGAGCTTTTTCCGAAGCAAAATCTTGATCTTATCTCATGCAATCCGCCGTACAAAGCGGACGGCAGAGGAATAAAGAACGGGATTGAGAATATGAAAATCGCACGTCACGAGGATTTTTTAAGCCTTGAGCAGCTAGCCGATGCAGCTAAGTTTTCGTTGAAATTCGGCGGAAGACTTTGCATTTGTCAGCGCCCCGAGAGACTTTGCGATGCGATGAATATTTTTCGAGAAAGACAGCTTGAGCCGAAAAAGTTAAGGCTTGTGCAGACGAGAAAGGATACCGCACCGTTTATTTTTCTTTTGGAGTCAAGGCGCGGCGGAAAACCCGGGCTTGAGATTTTGCCGACTCTCATTCTCGAGGAGAACGGGGAGACGACAAAGGAGATGCTCGAAATTTACGGAGATTACAAGGATTATCAAAAATGATATATGAAGAAACAGAGCTTCTTATGGAAAACGAAGAGGATTTTTCGGAAATTTCCTTTGAGGCTGAAAGCAAAAACGAAATAAAAAAGGGCGCACTTTATGTTGTGGGAACACCGATAGGCAATCTCTCGGATTTTTCCCCAAGGGCGGTGCACACCCTCGCAAACGTTGATTTCATTGCGGCGGAGGATACCCGTGTCACCGTCAAGCTTTTGAATCATTTCGGTATAAAAAAACCGCTTGTCAGCTACTTTGAGCATAACAAGCTGCAGCGTGGAGACATCATCTGCCAGAGAATTTTGGCTGGGGAAAGCTGTGCTCAGGTGTCCGATGCAGGTATGCCTGCGATAAGCGACCCAGGCGAATTGCTCGTCAAGCAGTGCGCCGAGCTCAATATTCCCGTTTATGTTGTGCCGGGCCCCACTGCCATGGCGTCGGCTTTGGCGGTGTCGGGACTTCCCACGGGAAGATTTACCTTTGAGGGATTTTTGAGCGTGAACAAAAGAAATCGCCGTGAGCACCTCGATGAGGTAAAAAACGAGAAGCGCACCATGGTTTTCTACGAGGCGCCGCATAAGCTTTTGAATACCCTAAGGGATATGCTTGAGGTGTTCGGTGACAGAAACATCGCACTTGTCAGAGAGCTCACGAAAATTCACGAGGAGGTAAAGCGCACCACGCTGAGCAGGGCTGTGGCTTACTACTCGGAAAATCCGCCAAAGGGAGAATTTGTTCTTGTGATTGACGGTGCAAAGGAATCTGAAGAGAAAGAACTCACGATTGAAGACGCACTTGAGTTGGCAAGAAAGAAAATCGAGGACGGAATGAGCGCATCATTTGCCGCAAAGGAAGCCGCCAAAGAAACGGGCTTTAAAAAGAACGAGATTTATAAGCTTCTTGTGGAAGAGTAAAAAGAAAAAGCAGAACCGAGAGATCTTGATTTTCTCGGTTCTGTTTTCGTTTATTGTCTTAAAAAAGTAAACGCTTGAAAAAGTCATATATTTTTGATACAATTAAAGGCACAACATTAAAGTGAGATTTAACGTAAGCGGAGGAAATTAATGAAAATACTGGTAATTGACGCTCAGGGCGGAGGAATAGGCCGCCAACTTGTGACGGGAATAAAAGAAAACATAAAGGACGCATTCATAACGGCGGTCGGAACGAACAGTGCCGCTACGAGTGCCATGCTCAAGGCAGGCGCAGACGTTGCCGCAACGGGAGAAAATGCCGTCAAGGTCGGCGCAAGAAAGGCTGATGTGATAGTCGGCCCGATTGGAATTGTTATTGCTGATTCGCTTTACGGTGAGATAACACCCGAAATGGCTGTTGCGGTGGGCAGCAGCGATGCAAAAAAGGTTCTCATTCCGATAAACCACTGCGACAATGTGATAGCGGGCGTGCCTGATTTGAGCGTGGGAAGACTGATAGAATCGGCTATAAAGATTATTGCAGAGAATGCTTGCTGAGGCGGCAAGAAACAAATATTATAATTGCACTTTACAAAATTTGTTTCATTTACTATAATACTATTTAGAAATTGACAGACAGAATTTAAATGCAATGATCGGAAAGAGTAGCTTTTCAAAAGCACAACAGAAAGCGTGGGTCGTCGGCTGAGAGCCCGTGCAGTGAAAGGGAAAGTGAAGTGCGTCCGTGAGCAGACGGAGGGAAATTAAGTATCTTCGTACGTGAGATTGAGAGAATCAATCGGCTGCGTTAAGGCAAAAGAGTTATAAAACGAAGTGGAACCGCGAATTTTCGCCTTCGATGCCTTTTGGTATCGGAGGCTTTTTTGTTGTCGGAAAGAGGGAGAGTATGTTTGATAAGCTGAAAGCGGAGCTTGATTTGGTCATGGAGAGAGACCCTGCGGCGAGATCAAGATTTGAGGTCTATTTTCTTTATTCGGGCTTCAAGGCGATAAGGTCGTACCGCAAGGCGCACTGGTTTCAGACCCACGGTATGAAATTTATCGCAAGGTTCATTTCTCAGAGGTCACGCCACAAGACGGGAATAGAAATTCACCCGGGTGCTACGATAGGAAAGAATTTATTCATCGATCACGGCATGGGAGTTGTCATCGGAGAGACCACAGAAATCGGCGACAACTGCACGCTTTATCAGGGCGTCACTTTAGGCGGAACGGGTAAGGATCAGGGCAAGCGTCACCCTACTCTCGGAAACAACGTTCTTGTCGGCTCGGGAGCGAAGGTTCTCGGCCCGTTTAAGGTTGGGGACAACGCAAGAATTGCGGCTGGCGCTGTGGTTCTTAGTGAGGTTCCAGCTAACGCAACGGCGGTCGGCGTTCCCGCAAGGATAGTCAGGCTGAACGGCGAGAGAATCAATTCTGATTTAGACCAAATTCATGTGTCGGATCCTGTTTCTCAGGAGCTTTGCCGACTTCAGCTTGAGCTTGATTCCGCTTGGAAGGTAATCAATGAACTCAGCCGCAAGGTGAACAGTGAAGAAGAGGACGAGACCGTTTCGGAATAATTAAATAAATTATTAATTGACATACAATCGTAAAAACATAAAGGAGTAAGCATATGAAGCTTTATAACACACTTACAAGAACAAGAGATGAGTTTGTCCCCCATGAGGAGGGCAAGGTTAAAATGTACACATGCGGCCCTACCGTTTATCATTTTGCTCATATCGGTAACCTGAGAACCTACATCATGGAGGATGTTCTCGAGAAGTTTCTCCGTTTCCAGGGTTATGACGTAACGAGAGCCATGAACATCACCGACGTCGGTCACCTTTCAAGCGACGCCGACACTGGTGAGGACAAGATGCTCAAGGGCGCAAGAAGAGAGCACAAGTCGGTTCTCGAGATTGCAAAGTACTATACGGACGCTTTCTTTGCCGACTGCAAGAAGCTTAACATCAAGTATCCCGATATTGTTTCCCCCGCAACTCAGAACATTCCCGAGTACATCACAATGATAACAAAGCTTCTCGATGAGGGATATGCTTATCAGGCTGGCGGAAACGTTTATTTCGATACCTCCAAGCTCAAGAATTACTATGTTTTCGGAAACGTTGACGAGAACGACCTCGCAGTAGGCGTTCGTGACAGCGTTGAGGAGGACAGCAACAAGAAGAACAAGGCGGATTTCGTTCTTTGGTTCACTAAGTCGAAATTTGACGATCAGGAGCTCAAGTGGGATTCCCCGTGGGGCTACGGTTATCCGGGCTGGCATATCGAGTGCTCATGCATTTCCATTAAGTACCTCGGAGAGTACCTCGATATTCACTGCGGCGGAATCGACAACGCTTTCCCGCATCACACAAACGAGATTGCTCAGTCGGAGGCTTATCTCGGACATCCGTGGTGCAAAAACTGGTTCCACGTTCTCCACCTTAACGACGAGACAGGCAAGATGAGTAAGTCTAAGGGAGACTTCCTTACAGTTTCTCTTCTCGAGGAAAAGGGCTATGATCCGATTGCTTACAGATTCTTCTGCCTGCAGTCTCATTACAGAAAGCCGCTTGTTTTCTCTTATCAGAATCTCGATAACGCAGTTACGGCATATGATAAGCTTGTCAAGAAAATCGCGGCTGTTCCGAACGAGGGCGAGGTAGATATGGCTGTTGTCGACGAGCAGAAGAAAATCTTCATTCAGCTTGTCGGAAACGACCTCACAACATCGCTTGGTATCACCAAGGTTTACGATGTTCTTAAGCTTGACACAAACGGTGCAACAAAGAGATATATCATCGGAGAATTTGACAAGGTGCTCGGACTTAACCTCTTGAATCCGAACAAGAAGCCTGTTAATCACGGTGATGTTACCGCTGAGGAGGCTGCCGAGATTGAGGAGCTCATCGCAAAGAGAACAGAGGCAAGAAAGAACAAGGACTGGGCTGCCGCTGACGCAATCCGTGACGAGCTGAACGCAAGAGGCGTTACAGTCAAGGATACCGCAAACGGAATCGAGTGGACTGTAAGCAAGAAGTAAGCTAAAAAGTAAGCTTTTGGCATGAGGTTTTCCACTTACAAATAAAATATGTTGAAAATTCGGGTGCTGTTTTTGCAGTGCCCGTTTTGTTTTGCGTGCCTGTTTGAAATGAAGTAAACCACAGAGGATAAGAGAGGAATGTTTTCAACCAATCGGAAATATTTGTTGAAAACAATCTTTGGAAACGGACTGAAAATTTGTCCGTATTCTGTCCGTCTCCACTTGCTATAATTTAGTCACAACAAAGGAAAACAAAGAGAAAAGAAAAAACAAGAACAAAAATCGTATTACAAACAACAAATGGAAAAAGGAAAAAGAAAAAGGAGATTTAATTATGACAATTGCAATGGCAGCTGTCGGAGCATCCGCAATAGTGATGTGCTTCATGGGCAGAGGAACGCCGTTCGGAAAGGCGTGAAACCGAAAAAGAGAAACGAAAAGAAAGTAAGAGGAAACTCAAATGCAGAATATTAAGAAATTTTTTAGATATATAGACAGAATGTTTGAAATAACGGGAGAGAGCAGAGAATATCTCTATTCCCAAACAGACTTGGTCTGATAAATTAAATTTGATTACAACCCTTCAATAACATATACCTTATACTTTACACCACACTTAACAATTACGGCGTCCGCAGAAAAGCGAACGCCGTTTTTGTTTGAATGCTCTATTGGTATTTATCAAGTGTGATTTTTATTGATTTAGCTATATCTGTGATAATTTGAACTTCCTTAGCTGAACAGCTATCTAAAACATTTGATAATTCGCTGAGATAAGATTTTTTGTTGGGAGTATTATCAAATAAAATATCGTCAGTTGATACTTCTAAACATTTTGCGAGGGCAACAAGAACCGGCAAACTTAGTTTAGTGTTTCCTGTTTCAATGTGACTCATATGGGTTACAGAAATTCCAACTTGTTCTGCTAATTGTTCTTGTGATAAGCCGTGAGCTTTTCTGAATTTTCTTATTTTTTGTCCAATTTTGTAGTAGTCCATAAAAATCACCTATTAAGTAATAATAACTTGAATTGTATAGGCGGTTATGATATATTAAAATAAACTGCATAGGCGAATTTGTGCCTATAGAGTTTATATTTTACAATTCCGAAGGGGAACAAGACTATGAGTAAAATGATTAATTGCAAAACGTGTGGCGCTCCGATTGCTGCGAGTGCAAAAAACTGCCCGGCTTGTGGAGCAAAAAACAAAAAGCCGATAGTAAAGAAGCCTTGGTTCTGGGTTTTAATAGTATTTGTTTTTGTTGGTGTGTTAGGCAGTATGGCGAGCGGGGGAAATAACAACACAGCGTCCACTTCAAGCGCAACAAATTCAGAAAGTTCAAGTACAAGCTCTTCTGCAAAGGTAACGTCTAACAAGAATTCTGCATTTGAAGGCGATTGCGGAATATCGGCTTCAGGAGAAATGGGTTCAAACGCTATAAATTACCCGGAACTTAGCATTTCGATTACTAACAATACAGATAAAGAAATTACAGCCATTAAATTCTATGCTGTTCCGTATGATGTTTACGGAGATGAGATAAATGGTTGGAAAAGTCAGAATAACCTTTATACCGATACTGCAATTCCTGCAGGTTCTTCAACCAGAATTCAGTATCAGTTTATTGAAGATTCAGTTAAAACAGTGAAACTTTATGTATATAGTGTTTATTTTGCTGATGGAACTGAATGGGGAAATAAAGATGCAACAAAGTCAGCTATTTTAGAGAATGGCGCTGAGATTGAGGTTACGGGTCAGTCATAAATTAGATTAAAACTATAGAAGAAATACCGCAGATTTTTGTCTGCGGTATTTCTGCGTTTTATCAATCGCTGACTACTGATTACTCCTCACTCTTTTCTATTGAAAAAAAAGCTGTGTTCCTGTAAAATGAACAGGAATACCAAAATAAATTTAACGGAAAAGAAGTACAAAATGAAAATAGGAAATTTGGAAATAAACGGTCAGGCGATACTCGCTCCCATGGCTGGGGCTACCGACTCGACCTTCAGAAAAATATGCTCGGATTTCGGCTCGGCTTACACCGTCACGGAAATGGTGTCATCAAAGGCGATAACCTTCGGTCAGAAGAACACCTACGAAATTATGAATCTCGAAAGGGACAATCACCCCGTTTCCATTCAGCTTTTCGGTGATGACCCGTTCACTTTTGCCCGTGCGGCAAAAAAGGCTATGGAGTTCGGCCCCGATATGATTGATATAAATATGGGTTGTCCCGTTCCGAAAATTGCGGGAAACGGCTCGGGAAGCGCACTGATGAAAAGACCCGACCTTTGCGGAAACATCGTGAGGGCGGTTAAGGAGGCTGTGCCTGTGCCCGTTACGGTCAAGATACGCAAGGGTTGGGACGAAAACAGCGTGAATGCCGTCGAGGTTGCGAAAATCTGCGAGGAGGCGGGAGCTGATGCGATTGCTGTTCATGGCAGAACGAGAGCCCAGATGTATGAGCCGCCCGCAGACTGGGAGATAATCAGACTTGTTAAAAATGCGGTCAAGGTGCCCGTTATCGGAAACGGTGACGTAAAGGATGCCGTTTCAGCCGCACTTATGATAGACAAAACGGCGTGCGATGCGGTTATGATAGGAAGAGCGGCACTTGGAAATCCGTGGATTTTTAGGGAAATCAATGCTTGCCTTCGTGAGGACGTGAGAATTATGCCGCCGCCCTCCGTGGAAGAAAAAATCATCGTGATAAGAAAGCACATAGGCTTAATGTGCGAGGAAAAGGGCGAGATGCGTGCGATGAAAGAGGCAAGAAAGCATGTCGGTTGGTATATGCATGGCTTAAGAAATGCCGCCGAGTTCAGAAGAAGAGCGGGATATCTCTCGACCCTTTCCGAGCTTGACGAATTATTAAGAGATGTTTATATCGAGAACAAAAGATCAGACGAAGACGGAGAATAAGAAATGAAGCTGCTTGTTATAGACGGAAACAGTATAGTTAACCGTGCATACTGGGGAATAAAGCCGCTCACGACAAAGAGTGGAGAGCCCACCAACGCGATTTACGGTTTTCTTTCGATAGTGAATAAAATAAAATCGGAGCTTGAGCCTGACGGAATTGCCGTTGCGTTTGATCTTCATGCGCCGACCTTCAGACACAAAGCATATGCGGGCTACAAGGCAGGCAGAAAACCTATGGAGCCAGAGCTTTCTGCTCAGATGCCGATTTTGAAGGAGCTTCTCTCTTATCTCGGTTATACTGTTGTTTCACTCGAGGGCTACGAGGCTGACGATATTCTCGGAACTCTTGCAAAGAAATGCGAGGCTACGGGAGACATATGCTATATCGCAACGGGAGACAGAGACAGCTTGCAGCTTGTCTCCGATGCAACGACAGTAAGACTTGCCACGACAAAATTCGGAAAGAGTGCCGTCACGCTCTACGATGTGGATATGATAAAGGAGACTTACGGAGTCACTCCGCCCCAGCTTATTGATATCAAGGCTATTCAGGGAGACACCTCCGATAAAATCCCCGGTGCGGCTGGAATAGGCGAAAAGGGTGCAAAGGAGCTCATCTCAAAATTCGGTTCGGTAGAATATATCTATTCTCATATTGATGAAATTGACATCAAGCCGAAAATGAAGGAAAAGCTTCTTGCTTCCAAGGATATGGTTGAATTATCGTATTTTCTCGGAAAAATCAACACGAATGTGCCGATTGACACCGAGATAGAAAATTACCGCCTGAAGCCGATTGATATGCCGAAGGCATCGGCTCTTATGACAAGACTTGAGCTTTTCAAGCTGATGGAGCAGATGAATATCTCCTTGGGAGCGGCCAGCCCCGTGCAGTCTGAGAAAGAAGATAAGACGGAATACAGCTTCAAGTCTCTTTCGGACGGCGCACCGCTTCTTGCGATGACGGCTGACGAGGGAAAGGCTTATTTCATTAATGACTATGACGACAGCGGTGAAATAAGCGAGATGTATTTTGTTCACGGCGAGACGGTATATTCCTTTAAGCCGACAGACATTTTCCTGAGAAGCTTTTGTGAAAATAAGTCGATAGAAAAATATACCAACGATATTAAGCTTTTCCACAAGATACTGCTTAAAAAGGGTATTTCTCTTGAGAACATTAAAATGGACACTTCTCTGGCGGCTTATCTTCTCAATCCGTCTGAAAAGAAGCTGAAAAATACCCGTTTTGAGAAGCTCACTATGCTTGAGGCTGAGTATGGAATTTCTTCCCCGTCGCTTGAAAACGAGAATGCGGGGACAGTCGCGGTATTTCCTAAGCTTTGCGATAAGCTTAAAAAGGAAATTGACGAGAGAAACCAGTCGGAGCTTTTGGAGAAAATAGAGATTCCTTTCTCGCTTGTCTTGGCGGCAATGGAGATTGAGGGCGTCATGGTAAATCGTGATGACATTGTTTCTTACGGAGAGAAGCTGAAAATAAGAAAAGACGAGCTTGAAGCGAAAATCAAGGAGCAGACGGGCGACATCAACCTCAATTCCCCAAAACAGCTGGGAACTGTTCTTTTCGAGGATATGGGTTTGCCGCACGGAAAGAAGACCAAAACCGGTTATTCTACCGATGCATCTGTTCTTGAACCGCTAAAATGGGAATATCCGATAGTTGCAGACATTCTCGAATACAAGGCTCTCGGAAAGCTCTATTCCACCTATGTGGAGGGACTTCTCAAGGTTATCGGTGAGGACGGAAGAATACATTCCACCTTTAATCAGACTGAGACAAGAACGGGAAGAATCAGCTCGACAAACCCGAACTTGCAAAATATCCCCGTGAGAACTGAGCTCGGCAGAGAGATGAGAAAATTCTTTGTCGCAAAGGAAAATCATGTGCTTGTCGACGCCGATTACTCACAGATTGAGCTGAGAGTTTTGGCTCATGTCGCAAATGATGAGGTTATGATAGACAGCTTCGTCAGCGGCAAAGACATTCACAGAGCGACTGCGGCAAGAGTTTTCGGCTTGCCTGAGGAAATGGTCACACCGCAGATGAGATCGAGCGCAAAGGCGGTAAATTTCGGTATCGTCTACGGAATCGGCGCATTCTCACTTTCCAAGGATATCGGAGTCAGCGTGAAAGAGGCAAAGGCTTATATTGAGGAGTATCTCAAGAACTTCAGCGGTGTCCGTGATTACATGGAAAAGGTGATAAGCGACGCTAAGAAGAACGGCTATGTCGAGGATATTTTCGGCAGAAGAAGATATTTGCCTGAGCTCTCAAGCTCAAATGCCATCGCAAGAGCCGCAGGAGAGAGAATCGCAAGAAATATGCCGATTCAGGGTGCCGCCGCAGATATAATCAAGATTGCCATGATTAAGGTTTATGCACGCTTGAAGGAAGAAAAGCTTGAAGCAAAGCTTATTTTGCAGATTCACGATGAACTTATCGTTGAGTGCCCCGAGAGCGAAGCCGAGACAGTAAAGAAAATTCTCGAAGAAGAAATGTCGGGCGCCGTGAATATGGCGGTTCCGATGACGGCGGACGCACACATCGGAAAAACATGGTATCAGGCAAAGGGATAAGGCGGAGAAATTATGAATACACCTATACTTTTTTGCTGTCCCGTTTGCGGAAGCGGTTTGTCGGAGCAGGGTAATTCCCTTGTATGCGGCAATGAAGAGAAACAGCACTCGTTTGACCTTGCGAGACAGGGTTATGTTCATCTTGTGAAGTCAAACAAAATGCACTCGAAAAATCCGGGTGACACCGCACTTATGGTAAATTCGAGAAGAGAATTTTTAGATGCCGGTTACTATGAGATTTTTTCTGATAAGCTTTTGGAGCTTGTAAAAAAATATTCCGAGGAAAATCCCGTGATTCTCGACTGCGGAAGCGGTGAGGGCTATTATACCGCAAAGCTTGCTTCCGATTTTGAGGGAGTGCACGGCTTTGATATTTCAAAGCTTGCCGTAAAGGCGGCTGCGGGAAAATACAAGAACATAAATTTTGCCGTGGCAAGTGTGTTTGATATTCCTTTTGCTGACGCAAGCGCCGATATTCTGACGGATGTTTTCTCGCCGCTTGCCGAGAAAGAATTTTTGAGGGTTCTTAAAAAAGGCGGAGTTTTCATTTATGCCGTTCCGGGAGAAAGACATTTGTGGGGGCTTAAAGAGGTTCTTTATGAGAATCCTTACGAAAACGAGCACAAGGACACGGACTACGACGGCTTTTCTCTTTTGGAGAGAGTGAGCGTGAAGGGGAATATTCACCTTGACGAAAGTCGTCAAATTATGAATCTTTTCAGCATGACGCCGTATTACTGGAAAACCGATGTTTCGGGAAGCGAGAGACTTAAAAAGCTAACATCGCTCGATACCGAAATTCACTTTGATTTTCTTGTTTACCGAAAGGATTAAAATGGAGCTTTTTGATTTGATGTACTCGAGAAGGAGTATCCGTAAATATACCGATGATAAAATAACAGACGAAAAGCTTGAGAAAATAGTCAAGTCTGGACTTTTAGGTGCTACGGGCAGAAACACCCATTCACCCGAATTTATAGTCGTAACCGATAAGGCAGTCCTTGAAAAGCTGTCTCACGCAAGAGTCGGTGCGGCTAAAATGCTCGGTGGTGCTTCGGCGGCGATAGTCACGCTCGGCAATGAGGAGAAAACTGACACTTTCGTGGAGGACGCTTCAATCGCACTCGAAAACATGCATCTCACGGCTTTTTCACTCGGAATCGGATCGTGCTGGATTCAGGGCAAGGGAAGAGAGGCTGAAAACGGTGAGAGCACCGAAGAATATGTCCGCTCGATACTGGGATTTCCGCAGAGCTTAAGATTGATTGCGATTTTGTCGCTCGGAGTGCCAAGCGAATTCCCGAAAGCTTATACGGATGATGATATAGACTTTTCCCGTGTTCACAGGGAGAAATACTGAGACTTCAAATAAAAATGAAAATCGGCGTCGGTTTTGAAATCACGCCGATTTTTTGTGTGCCCGAAGTTTGTTCTTTGCGGCAAATCGCTTGTATTTGACAATTTGCTATGTTATTATTTAACTGACGAAGGTTGCGATTTGAAGTCAAGCGACTTTTTTGAAAAGAAGGTAGATTAAGAACAATGATTAAGGTGTTATTTGTTTGCACGGGCAACACCTGCCGCAGTCCTATGGCTGAGGGTATTTTCAGAGCGATGCTGCGTGCGGACGGAAATGAAAACATAATGTGCCAAAGTGCAGGAATTGCGGCTTTGCCGGGTCAGAACGCGGCAGAAAATGCGATTAAAGCCATGGCAGAGGAAAATATAGATATTTCTTCTCACGAATCAAGAAGAATCACTCCCGAGGAGATTATGACTTGGGACGTGTATTTTGTGATGAGTGAAACTCACGGATATATTCTCGAGAAGGCGGGTGTGCCAAGAGACAGAATTTATGTGGGAGATACAATAGATGATCCTTTTGGCGGTGACATCGAGGTTTACCGCAAGTGCAGAGACGACATCAAGCGTGCGGTCTCAGATTTTTACGGAAAGCTGAAGGCTTACGCTTCATGACGGAGATTATGCGAGAAGAGCACATAAAATCGGTGGCACGGCTTGAAAGAGAGTGCTTTTCTGAGCCGTGGAGCGAAAAATCTCTGCTTGAGGAAATTGATAATCCCGATGCTTATTTCATCGTGGAGACGGAAAACGGGGAAGTAGTCGGTTATGCCGGTATGCACACGCCTTGCGGAGACTGCTACATAGATAACATTGCTGTTTTCGAGAAATTCAGGGGAAAGGGCTTCGGCGAGAGGCTCACTCTTTCGCTTATCGAAAAAGCAAGAGAGCTCGGAGATTTTATTTCTCTTGAAGTGAGAGTGTCCAACGCTCCCGCAATCGGACTTTACGAGAAGCTCGGCTTTTCGGCGGTCGGAAAAAGGAAAAATTTCTACACATCCCCACGCGAGGATGCTGTTATCTATACAAAGACATTTAATGTGGATTGAGAAGTCCCCACAGAGCATAAGTTTGATTTGAACTACCCGTTTGTGTGGGGCGAACTGCCTGTAAACAGTGTATACTATGTCTGTTTAAAGTTAATTTAACGAAGGAGAAAAAGAATAATGTTGATTCTCGGAATAGAGAGCTCTTGTGACGAGACCGCCGCTTCGGTGGTCGAGGACGGAAGACGGGTTCTCTCCAATATAGTTGCAACTCAGGTTGAGGAGCACAAGCTTTACGGCGGTGTTGTTCCTGAGATTGCATCAAGACGGCACAGCGAGGCAATCACGGGAGTTGTCCGTGAAGCACTTTCAGCCGCAGACAAGACGATAGACGAAGTTGACGCCATTGCCGTGACCTATGCGCCCGGACTTATCGGAGCACTTCTGG